>QMOO01000066.1 GCA_003648245.1 Caldisericota bacterium | reverse complement strand
CACTACGTTTAGGGATTCCGTAAAGACAATCATGCAAGTAATGTCCAAACTCATGCCATTCTCTGTTCATGGGTTCATCATTGTCTCCTTGATGACTATCAAGGGGTCCAATATGAATCTCTCCATTATAATAAAACGCACCCTTACCTTTATTTGCACTGTTATCAAATTCTTTACTAAAGGCACAAATTTTAAGCTTCATAGGTTTTAAAGCTCCTTCGCTATCACAATAGAGATCTTTAAAAACTTCATAGCTTTCCATGATATGACACCAGATCTGTGCCATATCCACCCCGGTAGGAGGAGACTTCATGATGTAATGCTTTCCCTTTATGCAGCTAAAATCTTTAGGCATTTTAAGAGAGGAATCATACTTTTTATCTCCTTTCTTCCCTATATAAATATCTACCTCAGAATGTGTGGGCGAGCATGGAAAAGTAGTTTTATTTATATCCTTTCTAACAAAAAATGTTTTTTCACAATTACAATACGTAAGATTCGGACCAAAGTAATCAGGTGATTGAAACACAACTATTATCGCATAGTTGTGTTTACATGCGGGATCCAGGAATTCTTCAAATTTAAAACTCCCATCATCCTCTGTGTAAGTTCTTGTATAATATACGGGGTCTCTGGGAATTCCATCATAAAAGGAATCATCCACATTGAGTGAATGTATCTCTCCCTCCTCTTTAAGCAAAAATCCCGGGCAGAACGATTCTAATCCCTCAACCTTGTCCTTTATAAGTAGGAAAACTTTTGCTCCCTTTACAGGGCACTCTTTGCCTCCAGGTGTTCTAAAGGTTACCTTTCCTGATATATTTCTCCTTCTATCACAAATTTCTACAAACATTGTTTCTTTTTGAGTTGAAGTTGTAGGAGGATCGGTAAAACAGGTAACCGAAAAGTTAACAAATACTGGATATTTATCTTGTTCAAAATATGTGTTAGTGAGTTCTTCAGGATTTTTAAACTTTACCTTAACCTCAATTTCTTTCCCTTCTCCAGGGGCAAGAGAAAAACTTTGAGGACTAAAGGTTATTGTAAAAGGATCGTCAAACTCATCCCAGGAAATGCTAACTCCTATATTTACCTCTCCTGTATTCTCAACCCATGCTTTTGTAACTTTCTCTTTATCCGGGCACCAGGGGCAGAAAATTACTTCTCCAGGCCCAATTATTCTATAATTGCACTCTTTCTTAATGTAAGTTATTTTTTCCGGAATAATCTCATTCTCCCCAATTTTTATTCCTTCCACCTCTATGTATTCTCCTTCTTTATATTTACCCTTATCCTCTTCTCTCAAGATAATTTTGTATCTTTTCCCATCAGGTGTTTCAATGATTATGTATCCTTCATCTTTGTTTATTTCAACAATCTCTCCCTCTACAGTTATTGGTATCTGAATTAATAAATTAATTTTTACTGTTTGAGTTCCAAATGTCTCTGAGTGTTCTGTGTATGGAGAATCGAAAAACATCTGAATCATGCTATTTTCCATCAACCCATTGGTTTTTACCCTTACAGGTAAAATTACTCTCTGGTATGGGGAAAGGGATAGGGATTTTTGGTAAGTTATACCAAATAAGCTACCCTCTATAAGATCGGCAGTTGATGAAATGGTTAAATTGACACTGCACTTCCCATTCTGGATATAAATATTGACTATTTTTTCATCATAGGGCTTTAATTCAAGGTCTATAGTTTGAGGCGAAACTGAGAATGTTGGTTCCAGGACATGAAGGATCACAGGTATCTCTACATGCTCTGGTTTACAATTTGATGTCATTGTTATCGAACCCTGATATGTCCCTGGTGTTTTTTCACCTGCAATTAGCGTTATTTTAACCTGTCTTGATGCCCCTGGCGACAGCGTGAAGTTTGTTATTTCAAGAATTATCCATTTATCACTGGGGGTTAAAGTAATATTACAGTCTTCTGTATTGCTTGGATCTGCTCTCACAGTAAGAAGTGTTTGAACACTTTCCCCGGGACAGACACTTGCCTCAATACTATTAAGAGAAAGATTAAGGAAGGTACTCTTTTCCGTTGAAAAACCTGCCAGTGGCAAAAATGAAAAAGCAATTATTCCTACTAACATAGGAATCAGGACCCTTTTCATTTCTTCCTCCTCCAACTCCCCGCATTTAAGAAGAGTTAATTTTAGTCCTTATAGATAAATTATAGCACTTTTTGAATCCCCGTCTACTCCTTTCTTCCTTAATTTTCTTTTTATATGCTTAAAGGTAAGAAGAGCCCAAAAACTTAGAAAGAGAAAGGGTTAATGTAAACCAGTCTTTGGAAATTCTACAAGTTCAGTGTCAATTTTTAAGTTAAACATCCTACAGAATAAATTAGAATTTGATTACCTATGATTACATTTTCACTAATAAATTAGGCATTAAAAGATATAATGTGAAGAGATAAACGATGATATTAATAAATATTCAAAAGATTATAACGTTTGATGAAGATATAATCTTAATGCATGATTTTATAAATTTTATTCAGGTTTATATTCTTTTTCGTCTTTTTGTAGACGTCTTTTATTGTTTTTCCCAAATATTAAGAGGAATCTTTGGTGAAGGTATGAGAGGATCCAAATCCGGAAGTTTTGCCAACTCCAAAAGATACGGAATAACACCCAAGATATCCTTTCCTATCTTTTTCTGATAAACTGATATGAGTCTTTTTATTCCAAATTTTATATATTTTTCTTCTATTCCCATACACAAAAGTTCATCAGTTCTAAATTTATTTAGTATTACCCCTTTAACCCTCTTCCTTTCCTCTTCTTCTAAATAAGATAAAGTTCCGGGAATTGAATCTAAATTGTCAGTAACAAAAAGGATGGGAGCATCAGCGATTTTGGCTGTCTCCATATTGGCTATTTCAAGCAATTCACTAAAAGGCCCGAAACCAAAGAGCCTTGCTGGTCCCGAGCCTTCAATGCAGATAATATCATACTCTTCTGACAAACTTTCTAAAGACCTTCTTGCCCCATCTTTTATTTCTCTATAGTCTCCTTTTAATCCAACTGTTTGTTTTAAAATTTCCATGATAAAATCCTTCTTAGGATCAAAGTTTCTTTTAATACATTCGCCTTCCAGAAATATGTCAAATTTGCCATTACCCAAGGGTTTTATAGTATAAGGATTCATTCTATAATCTGGCTCTTGACCGGCAGCAATAGCTTGCAATACTTGAGCGTATCCAAATTAATTTACATAATAATATAGCAAAGAAAAGCGAAAATCAGCTTACTTCTTGGTATGTTTTTATTTGAGGTGAGTTTGCATGTCTTGAGCTCCCAATGATGAGCCTGTGATTATTTTTGTATAACGGATCAACCTTTAGTAGAAAGAGAAATACACAAAGAAGTCCCGACTCTTGGAGGAATTTATAATAACCCCTCTAAATTTGGGTTTTAGAGGGGTTATATCTAATAAAGTTATTAATTACTCAAATTTACTTTGCAGGTGGGGGGAGATAGACTTTTTTCCCTTTAACTTCCTTAAATGTAATAAGTGGAGGATCCGAAACTGGACATACAAAAGAGCATATCATACAGCTAAAACACTTGTCTTCGTCAAGTATAGGTCTTCTCTTTTCAGAATCCCACTGGATAGCGTCTGCTCCAGTATCATGGCATGCTATATAACATCTTCCACAACCTATACACCTATCAAGGTCATAGTTAGCCACTCCCTGCCTTGATAAATCAAATTCACTTGTTTCACAAATATTTGGCAAGGCTTTTCCAACAATCTCTTCAATCTTGTTAAAACCTTTCTCTTCCATGTAATAGGAGAGGCCCTCAATCATATCTTCAACAACCCTCTGTCCATACTTAATCACACTTGTGGTCATCTGCACTAAAGAAGCACCAGCAAGGAGAAACTCAACTGCATCTATCCATGTTTCTATTCCTCCACAACCAGCAAGGGGTAAGCCAAGTTCCTTTTTCTTTGCAAGTTCAACAATACACTTTAACGATATAGGTTTAATACAATGACCAGAGTATCCACTTATCGCTCCTTTACCAAATATATTTGGATAAGGTACAAAATCATCCAATCCAATTCCTGTAAGACCGCGGACAGTATTTATTGCTGTAATACCATCTGCGCCACCCTGTTTTGCATACATTGCGGGTTCAGTTATATCAGTAACATTTGCGGTGAGTTTAGCAAAGATTGGTATTTTTACTGATTCACGAACTATATGTGTAAATTCTCTTACAAGTTCAAAAGCCTGACCAACTTTCATTCCAGCACCCTCAACTGACATATGGGGGCATGAGAAGTTTAATTCGATCATATCTGCACCTGTATCTTCAACCATTACGGCAAGTTCTCGCCATTGCTCTTTACTAAACCCCATTATGCTCACCATAACAACATTATCAGGATAATGCTTCTTAAGCCATCTAATATCACTTAAATTATCCTCTATAGGTCTGTCAGTTATCTGTTCAACATTTTGTAATCCAACTAATCTTTTGCTACCGTAGCTGTAGGCATGCATCCTTGGTGAAGGGTTCATGGTTGGTCTTCCAAGGCTTTTATATGAAACACCACCAAAGCCTTTTTCAAAACCCCTCGCTATCATCTCAGCGGTATTGCTCACGGCAGATGATGATAGCATAAACGGATTAGGAAACTTCACTCCGCAAACGTTTATACTTAAATCTTTCAATTTACTCCCTCCTTATTGAATCTCTTCATTTAAAAATTTAATTATTGACCTTGCGGCTTTTTTCCCATCTCTTACTGCTTCGACCACCAAACCAGGACCATTAGCTATGTCTCCACCAGCATAAATGCCCTTAATAGAAGTTTCGAGGGTTTTCTCATCAACTTCTATTAAACCTCTTTCATTAAACTTTACTGAAGGTAACGCATCTTTAATTTCAGGGGAAGGACCCGAACCTATTGCAAAAATCACCATATCAACCTGTAATGAAAAATCTGTACCAGGAATCTCTTTTATGTTTGAAGGTGTAAAAACTCCAGGTTCAATTAACTCTACTTCACTTCCTCTGACACCAGTTACTACGCCATCCTTACCTATTATTTCTTTAACCTGGGATTGAGGTTTTATTATTACACAATTATCAATGGCTTCGTGAAGGTCAGCTCTATCTGCAGGGAGTTCTTCCATACTTTCAAGGGCTATACAATAAACTCTATTTGCTTTAAGCAACTTGCAGGTTACGCCTACATTCATAGCTACTGAACCACCACCTATAATAGCCACATTTTTATTCCTTACCATTTCAACAGTTTTTTCATTAGTGTTAAACGCTCTAAGGAACTCTCTAGCCGTTGTGACATTTTTTAAGTTAGCACCTGGGATATCTGCCTTATAAGGTTCAGTTAGGCCACAACCCACAAAAACTGCTTTAAATCCCTCATTTAAGAGATTCTCTATTGAGCCCTTTTCTTTCAGGGGAAAATTACATTTAATCTTTACTCCAAGTGATAGGACATCTTGTATTTCTCTATCGAGAAAATCCTCATCCAATTTGAATCTTGGTATCCCGTATCTAAGTACGCCTCCAGGTTTATCATTTTCTTCAAACACAGTAACATCATATCCTTCTTTGGATAGTTCAGCAGCACAGGTTAAACCAGCAGGACCCGAACCTACAACTGCAACTTTTATGTTTTTTTCTTTTGCCCTTGTAATTGGATTAAAGCCTATTTGCCATCCATATTCTATGAGAAAGCTCTGGATTTTACCAATCTCTATAGGTCTATCTATCTCTGTGTTTGCACAAGCTTCCTCACACAATTTATCCACAGGACACACTATTCCACAAATACCACCGAGAATATTATTCTCTTTCACCGTTTTAATGGCACCTTTAATGTTCTTTAACCTCAGTTTCCTTATAAACTTAGCAGGATCGACATCCGCAGGGCAAGCTTTAGTGCAGGGAGCATCATAGCAGAGTAGACACCTGTCAGCTTCATTGATAGCCTGGAAAAGTTCAAATCCCCTTTCAGAATAACCAAATTCTTTTTTTGTCAATTTCTCCCACCTCCAGTTTAAATTTGAGCTCTAAAAGGGGAAAGCCTTTTAGATACTTAAATTTTATTATATTTTATACCAGAATGTCAATTATTTTATAGCCTCTAAAATCACTTCTTCACTAATAAATAGGCATCAAAAGATGTGATGTGAAGATGTTAAATAGGTTAATATCTAAGAGAGGAGTTCCATCTACCATATCAATATCCTTAATGAACAAAAGGTTATCTTTAATTTTAACAAGTCGCACTATCAGGTATTTCAACTTTTCCCTCAATATCCTTTTCCTTTGTTGGCTGCATTGGTGCTTCTTTCGGCTCTTTAAACGGAGAATGAATAATGCCAATAGGTTTGTAACATATCTTATTCATGATCATATCTCTCCTTAAATGTGATTTCGGGTAATGCTTCGGGGATATATAAAGTTTGCAGAGCGTAAGTGGAGCAAGTTTAAGCATAGCTAAAAGTGAAGCCAGATATTTGGCTATTATTGGAAGACCAACCTTCATTTCTTAAGTCTCTCTATTAGTTCCTCGCTTTTATAAACTTTATCGTATTTTTCTTTTCTGATTTCTTTGCTTGAAAGATCTATCTTTATTCTTTTTAGGAATTCTTTAAAATCTGGATTTTCATCTGCT
>QMOO01000065.1 GCA_003648245.1 Caldisericota bacterium | reverse complement strand
GAGAAAGCGATATAAGAAAATGGATGCTTGAAAACGATTATGTTGAAGCTATGGTCGCCCTGCCAGATCAGTTGTTCTTCAATACAGGCATTTATACCTATGTCTGGATTCTAACAAATGAAAAACCAACCGAAAGAATAGGAAAGATACAGTTAATTAATGGTGTATCTTTCTTTAAAAAAATGCGAAAAAGCTTGGGTAACAAAAGGAATTATCTCTCTGATGAGGATATCAACAAAATTGTCAACTTGTATGATAAATTTGAAGAAAATAAATATTCAAAGATCTTTGATAATGAAGATTTTGGTTATACCAAAGCCATTGTTGAGAGACCGTTGCAGTTGAATTATCAGGTTAGTGAAGAAAGATTGGAGAATCTTTATTCTGTTAGAGTTTTTGCGAAATTAGCAGAGAGTAAGAAAAGGAATCCTGAATTAAAGTTGAAAGAAGAAGAGGAAGGAAAGAAGAAGCAGGAACAGATTATTACTGCTTTAAAAACTATTGGAGATAAATTGTACAGGAATTGGGACGAGTTTGAAGTAAAGGTTAAAGAAGCGTTGGAAGGATTTGATTTATCTCCAAATTTCATTAAAAACATCATTCTGGCTTTATCCGAGCATGATAATTCTGCTGATTATGTTTTAGATAAAAAGGGCAATAAATTGCCAGACCCTAATTTAAGAGATTCTGAGAAAATTCCATTAAAGCAAGATATAGAAGAATACTTTGAAAGAGAAGTAAAACCCTATTATCCTGATGCGTGGATGGACAGGAAAAAGGATAAAATTGGATATGAGATTAATTTTACAAAATATTTCTATGAATATAAGCCGCCAAGACCTCTGGAAGCGATAGAAAAAGATATAAAAGAGGTTATTGGGGAGATACAAGAGTTATTGAAGGAGGGGTTATGAAGATGGATTTGGCATACCTAAAAAAGAAAATTAAAAAATGTATTGACGAATTCTATTTAAATGAATCAGACCTTCTGAAAAGGAAGAATTATGAAGTAACTATCAGTTCTAAGTTTGCTCAATATCTTTTTATGGAGTTTTCTAGGTTTGATGTTGACTGTGAGTATAATAAACATATTAACAAAGAAAAAAGGGTTGATGAATTGAATCAAAATGTTAGGCCTGACATAGTAATTCATAGAAGAGGAACAGATAAAAATAACTTGGTTTATATTGAAATTAAAACGGACCATAATACCCAATCCAGAGAGGACGATTACAATAAAATTAAAGCTATGACAAAACAAAATGGAGAGTATAGATACCTATTAGGTGCTTTTATTGAATTTTCAAAAAATAAAAAAGATTTAATTGTAAAATATTTTAGAGATGGTGAAGAATGGAATTAAAACTATATCCAAAATATAAGGATTCAGGGATTCTGTGGATTAGGGAGATTCCAGAAGGGTGGGAAGTTCATAGATTAAAATTTTTGTTATCCTCTTTAGAATCGGGGAGCAGAGAAACTGGCGGAGGAAGTCAATTAGATGAAGGAGTTTTTAGTTTAGGTGGAGAACATATTAACTGGGATGGAACATTGAATTTAGAGAACCCTAAATTAATTTCTGAAGACTATTACAATTCAATGAATCAAGGAAAATTAAAAATAAACGATGTGTTATTAGTTAAGGATGGTGCTACAATAGGCAAAACAGCAATATTAAAGGAAATGAAATATAAAAAAATGGCAGTAAATGAACATATTTTTCTAATGAGAGCAAATAAAAGAATAAAACCAAAGTTGCTTTATTATCTGATTAGTAGTGATTCTGGCTTTAAACAAATTAAATTAACAGAAACAGGCTCTGCTCAGGGGGGAATAAATCAAGATTTTAAAGGGCTTGTTTTATTTACGATTCCGCCAAATGTAAAAGAACAGGATTCCTTAATAAGCTTTTTAGACAAAAAAACCGCAAAAATTGATGCCCTGATTGAGAAAGACAAAAAACTAATCGCACTTCTGAAAGAAAAGCGAACCGCCTTGATAAATCAGGTTGTGACAAAAGGGCTTGACCCGAATGTTAAATTAAAAGATTCGGGGATTGAGTGGATTGGGAAGATTCCGGAAGGGTGGGAAGTACATAGACAAAAATTCTTAGTTTCGAAAATTAATAGCGGAATTACACCAAAAGGTGGTGCGGAAGTCTATGAAGAAGATGGTATTCCTTTATTGAGAAGCCAAAATATACACTTTGAGGGACTAAGATTAAATGATGTGGCATTCATACCAGAAGAGATTCATAAAACAATGCTAAATAGCGTTGTAAAAAATCACGATGTACTAATCAATATAACTGGAGCTTCTATAGGCAGGTGTACTTATGTTAATGGTGAATTTGAAAAAGCTAATGTTAATCAGCATGTTTGTATTATTAGACCTAAGAAAATTAATTATAAATATCTCACATACTTTTTGATATCAAAACATGGGCAAGATCAAGTCTTCTCTATTCAGATGGGTTCCTCTAGAGAAGGTTTGAATTTTGAACAACTTGGAAATTTTGTAATTTCCTTTCCCCCACTCCCCGACCAAACCGCCATCGCCAACTTTTTAGACAAAGCCACTTCAAAAATAGACAAAACCATCCAGAAAATTGAAAAGAAAATTAAACTTTTAGAAGAATATAAAAAGTCATTAATCCATCATGTTGTCACAGGCAAGGTTGATGTGAGGGGGTTGAAGCATGAAACATACTAACACAACAGAAAAGGCATTTCAGAATCACATAATTTCTCATTTAGTCAGTACTGGCTATCATCAGAGAGGCAATCATAATTACAATAGGGCGTCATGTCTTGACCCTGAATTAACCTTAAAGTTTATTTTAGATACCCAGCCAAGAGAATGGAAAAAGTTTCAAAGAGTTTATGGGGAACAAGCAGAGCGAAAATTCTTCTATCGCCTGGTGAATGAGATTGAAAAGAAAGGCACAATTAATATTTTAAGAAACGGGTTTAAGGATGCTGGATGCTATTTTAAGTTATTCTATCCGAAACCAAACAACCGAAAAAACCCTGACTTATTTGAGAAATTCGAGAAGAACATCTTTTCTGTTATTGATGAACTGGAATATGAACAAAGAGGGAAGGGAAACAGGCTGGATTTGGTTATTTTTATAAACGGCATTCCAATAATCACAATAGAGTTAAAAGACACCTTCTCGCAGGGTGTTGAGAGAGCAATAAAACAATACAAAGAAGATAGAGATCCACGAGAAAAAATCTTCCAGAGATGTTTTGTTCATTTTGCCATGAGCGATGAAAAAATATACATGGCAACAAAATTGGAAGGCTGGAAAACAAGATTCCTGCCCTTTAACAGAGGATTGGAAAACCCTGATGTAAAAGGAGATTATAAAACATCCTACCTCTACAACGATATCCTGCAGATAAACAAACTCTCAAAATTAATATCAAATTTTATCTATATGGAGAAAGATGAGTCAGGAAAAATAAAACCCATTTTCCCGAGATATCACCAGCTAGATTGCGTTAATCTATCACTGGCAGATGCCAAACCGGGCAAAAATTACCTGATAGAACACAGTAATGGAAGCGGAAAGACAAAAACCATTGCATGGCTCGCACATGGCTTAATAAATAAATTCAATATTGAGGACAACAGGGTTTATGATATGGTAATTGTTGTTTCTGACAGAAGGGTGATAGACAAACAATTACAGGAGCAGGTTCAATCCATTGAAAAAGTAAAAGGAATAGTAGAAAAGATAGAAAAGCATTCTGAACAACTCAAAGAAGCATTAATGACCGGAAGCAATATTGTTGTTACAACCTTACAAAAATTTCCCTATATTTTAGAAGAAGTTAAAGACCTGCCAGAACGAAACTATGCAGTAATAATTGATGAAGCCCATTCCTCTCAAACAGGAATTATGGCAAGAAAAATGAAACAGGTCCTGAGCACAAATAGTCTTGAAGAAGCGGAAGCATCAGATACAGAAGACATGAATGAAGTTGATGAAGAAATTCTTAAAGAAATTGAATCTTACAGGAATTTAAAGAACATCAGTTTCTTTGCATTTACCGCCACCCCAAAAAGTAAAACTTTAGAGATGTTTGGGTGGGAAGATGAATATGGTCATTATCACCCATTTCACACATATACAATGAAACAGGCAATCAGAGAGGGATTTATTCTCGATGTTCTCAAGAATTATTTGACTTATGCAACATACTTCAAATTGGTTAAGAAAATACAGGATGACCCCGAATACGAGGAGAAAAAAGCCAAGAGATTATTAAGAATGTTTGTAGAAAAGCATCCCGTAGCAATAGCAAGGAAAACGGAGATTATGCTAAACCATTTTATGAGTTCTACAATACATAAAATCAATGGTAAAGCCAAAGCAATGGTTGTAACAAGGTCAAGACTTCATGCTGTTCTTTATAAAAAAGCCTTTGATAAACTAATTAAGGAAAATAATTATCCAATTAAAACCCTGGTGGCTTTTACCGGTGTAGTTAGACATGATGAACAGGAATACACCGAAAACTCTATGAACGACCTGCCTCCTAAAAAATCCATCAGAAAAGCCTTTGAAGAAGACCAATATAAGATATTAATTGTAGCAGAAAAATTCCAGACAGGTTTTGACCAGCCGTTATTGCACACAATGTACATTGATAAAATGCTAAATGGAATTACTGCTGTTCAAACTTTATGCAGGGTCAACAGGATATGCCCGAATAAAAATGATACCCTAATTTTAGATTTTGCAAACAAAACAGAAGTTATCCAGAAAGCGTTCCAGCCATATTACGAAGCTACATTCCTTAAAGAAGCTACAGACCCGCATAAGTTGTACGAATTGGAGGAGAAATTATTGGATTATCAAATATTTGATAAATCCGATATTGAGACTTTTGTTAAAGCATGGAAAAAAGGAGAATCACAGCCCAAATTGCACAATATTTTAAGTCCAGTTGTAAAGGAATTCAAACAAAAAACTAAGAGAGAACAAGCTGGTTTTAAAAAGACATTAAATAGGTATCAAAATATATACTCTTTTCTGTCACAACTTATCCCTTTTTCTGATGTTAATCTTGAAAAGATGTATATATTTAACAAATTCTTAAGTAAAAAACTCCCGACAATAAATAATCCTCTTCCATTCAGTGTTTTACAAGATGTGGATATTGATTCATACAAAATTGTAAAGAAAGGTAAAAAAGAAATTAAAATTGAATCTGAAGGAGAATTAAAACCCATATCCGCTGGTGTTGGTGAATATGCTCCGGACATTAACACCAAACTATCAAAAATTATTAAAGACCTTAATGATGCATTTGGAACAAATTTTACAGATGATGACAAAGTTTTCCTGGGGAGAGTTAAAGATAATCTTTTAGAGAACAAAGAATTGATAAACAAGATGGAACATAACTCAAAAGAGAATGTCAAAGCGGTATTTGATAAATATTTCAATCAGGAAATGAATAAATTACTGAACAACAACATGAACTTCTATAAAAGGATAGTTGATAATGAAAAATTAAGAAATAGACTCAAAACAGCATTATTTGATCTGTTATATTCTGAGTTCAATAAATACCGGAAGAAAAAAGAAATAAATAAAAGAGAAAATTGGCCTAAAGCAACCTAACCTTCTTTCCAGCTCCATTTTTCATTTCTCCCTATAATCACATGGTCTATTACCTTTATCCCTAATATATCCCCTGCCTTTGCTAACTCTTCTGTAATCTCTATATCATTTGAGCTGGGAGTTGGGTCCCCATCCGGATGGTTATGCACAAGAATTATTTTAGAAACAGCATTTTTTATAGCATATCTGAAAATTTCTCTTGGATGGATTAATGTTTTGTCTAATATCCCCTTAGAAATTAATTTCTCTTCTACTATATAATTCATATTATTTAACATTAATACATAAAAATATTCCTGTTTTTCATCTTTAAGTCTTTCATGAAATAAATTAAACACATCTTTTGCACAGGTTATTCGTTTTTGATTTTTTTCATTCAATCGTTTTAACTGATTGTATCTCTTCCCTAACTCTGAGATTGCCAGGATTTGCATCGCTTTACTGGGTCCAATGCCTTTTATTTTCTGAAGCTCTTTTAAGGTACATTCAAAGAGTTTATCCAATCCATATTCACTGATTAATCTATTAGACATTTCAATTACATTTTCTTCTTTGCTTCCAGTTCTTAGAATAATTGCAAACAATTCGGCAGTGCTTAATGCTTCTGGGCCATGTTTAAGAAATCTTTCTCTGGGTCTGTTTTCTTTTGATATGTCTTTTATTTTCATAAAATTAGTTAATTATAACCCATTCATTAAAGTTTCTTTCACAAAGCAAAAGGCAAAATATGTGAAGCAATGACAACATCTCCTCCCGTTTTTGGAAATAAGCGGGAAATCAATTAAATATATCTCGTTTATCCACACATGACCTTCGACACGCAGCTCTCTTTTATCAACTGTTTCATTATCTAAATTACTATATCACTAAAATTTGTAAATATTTAGAAAGATTTTTAGCCACAGATTTGCAATGAACACGGATTTTGAAAACATGCAACAGGATGAAAGGTTATAGAAAGTTATAGGGTCTATAATTAAAAGTGAGAGTAAAAAATAGGGAATGAAATTAAGAAGCCTTCTTTATGTGATATAAATGATAAATGGCTAGGGGAACATTTGTGGCTAACGGGGTCAGTCAAT
>QMOO01000064.1 GCA_003648245.1 Caldisericota bacterium | reverse complement strand
TCAAGAAATTTTTGATTTATACAAAATATGGTCTCAGGTTGCTAAAAAATTCTATATTTAAAACAAACATATACTAATTAACGTATATAAAAAAGAGGGATGAAAGATGTTTACATAGAATACGGAGAGGAGATATTTAGATTCTTAAGAAGAATGCTTGGGAATAAGGAAGATGCGGAAGACGTTCTTGAGGAAACTTTTATAACTCTTCTCAATACAGAAAAATTAGATAAAAAAACTTTAAAGCAATTTCTGTATAGAATTGCCTACACAAGAGCAGTGGATTTTTTAAGAAAGAAGAAAAAAGAAAAAGATTTCATTGATAGGTTTAAATATTTTGAAAAGAGAGAGAATCGTGATCCATTAGAAATTGAGGAAGCTCTGTTTACTTTAAATGAGAAGGAAAGAGTAGCTGTTCTTCTTTTCTATGAGGATGGATATAGATATGAAGAAATAAGTGAAATTATGGAAATACCCCTGGGAACAGTTAAAACACTCATACATCGAGGCAAAGAAAAATTAAAATACTACTTTAAAGGAGAAGGAAAAGATGGATAGATTTGATGAATTTCTTTTTAAGGAATTGAGTAAAAATGTACCTCAGGATAAAAAGATTGCAAAAATAGTTGTGAAGAGACTTTTATTTATTTATAAGATCAAGAAGATTTTTAGTTACTTCCTCCTAACTTTTATCTTCTATCCAGTGCTTTATATTCTTTTCTTTGGAATACCTACAGAGTTTATAAATTTTATATTAAATTTGAAAAGTTCCATTTCTATCCTTGTGGTTACAGGGGGAATCTTCTATCTTCTATACCTTTCTTTCTTATTAATACTACTTGTTCTCCTTTTAATCTTTATCCTTAAAATAGTGAAACAATTAAAAATCAAACCTCGTATAAATTAAGGAAAAGGAGGTTGAGATGGCTATTAAAACAAAACTATACTTGTTTCTTTTAATATTAGTGTTAACTTTATCCCTTACAGCTTCTGTTTCCTCTGAGTCACCCTACGTAGTAAAAGAAGGAAATGTAGTTGAGGAATTGTCTCTTACCAATACTGATCTATATGTATATGGTTATGTAAAACTTTTGAATCTTGGAACTGGCGATGTTAAGGTGTTTGATAAGGGAAGAGTTGATAAGCTAAGAGTGGGAGCAGGGAATGTTGAAATATATGGAGAAGCGAGAGATGTACAGGTAGGACTTGGAGATGTGATTCTTTATGGTGTTGTAAAGGGAGACATAGAGGTTGGATTGGGAAATGTTATACTAAAGCCCAACTCTATTGTAGAAGGTGATATTAGAGTTGTTGGAGAGATTAATAGAGAAAAAGGTAGTATAGTTAAAGGTGAAATTGAATCCACCAGACTTCCAAAGATCCCATTCATTTCTCAGATATTTAAAAATAAAGAATTTTTAAAAAGGATACCCTTACATATTCGTATGGGGGATAAAAGACCCAGAGTTCCCAAATTAGTGCTTTTCTTTATCTTTCTCTTCGTTTCTTTTCTTATTCTTGCTTTATTTCCTCGTGCTACAGAGAGAGGAGTTAAATATCTATCTTCTAAGCCAATGAACTCATTTCTTCTATCTCTTGTACTACTTGCTATCAGTCTTGGAATTCTCATTCTGCTTGTGATTACAATAATTGGAATAATTCTCACTCCACTTATAATAATTGGAGTATTTATCTTTTATCTATTTGGTACTACTATCTTTTATACAACGATAGGAACTCACATCCTTAGGTTGTTAAATTTAGAAAAGCCAAATCTTGTTCTGTCATACTTTGTTGCTTCTATACCTCTTATTTTGATAAATATTTTTGTACCTTATGGTGGATTGATATCCTTTGTATCTTTGGTTTTTGGATTAGGAGCTGCCTTTAAGAGCACTTTCCCGAAACTTGTAATATTTAATCTGTAGATACTTCTCTTGAAGTGAAAAGGTGGGAGAAACATCTTTTATCTGAAGACCCAAATCCCTTTATATACTCTTTCATAAATTTTCTCATAATGTTAGAGATTACATCTTCTGACATTTCCTTGAATAAGAAAACCCCTGTTACCTCTCCCGCTCTAATTAAATAGTCTATATGCCATTTTGTTTTCCTCTTCTTAAAGTATCTTTGAATTCTTCTTTTAATACCACCCTGAGCACTTCCCACATAGAAATAGAGTCCCTTCTTAAACAAAAATTCTCCCAGTTTGCCAATTCGTATCCTTTTATCCTTTTTAATTTCTACAACAAGTACATAGGAACCCCTATAAAAAGGAAAAGGAGGAGCAGTTCTAAACTCAAAGTCAATCCCCTCCTTTTTAATGGCCTCCAAAACATACAAAATTTCTTTATTCAATTGATGGTGTTTTTATTCCATGTTCTCTGGCAAATTTAATTGCTTCATCATATCCTGCATCCAGATGTCTTACAACTCCAAGACCTGGATCATTGTTAAGAACAAGCTCTAATCTTTTATCTGCCATTTCTGTCCCATCAGCAACTACAACCATCCCAGCATGAATTGAGTATCCGATACCTACTCCACCTCCATGATGGACTGCCACCCATGTTGCACCAGATACTGCATTCAAAAGACCATTAAGGATAGGCCAATCGGCTATAGCATCTGAACCATCCTTCATGCCTTCTGTCTCTCTATTTGGCGAAGCAACTGATCCTGCATCAAGATGATCTCTTCCAATTACAATAGGAGCTGATATTTTTCCCTTTTTAACAAGATCATTTATTATTTTTCCAAAGTGAGCTCTTTCACCATATCCAAGCCAGCAAATTCTAGCTGGTAATCCCTGAAATTTAACCTTTTCTCTTGCCAGTTTTATCCATCTTACAAGATGGGTATCTTCAGGAAATTCTTTAACTACGATTTCGTCAGTTATGTATATATCTTTGGGGTCCCCGGAAAGAGCTGCCCATCTAAAAGGTCCTTTCCCCTCAAAAAACAAGGGTCTTATATATGCTGGAACAAAGCCTGGAAAGGCAAAAGCTTCTTTGAATCCTGCTTTATAGGCCTGTCCTCTTATATTATTTCCATAATCAAACACAACAGACCCTTTCTTTTTGAACTCCACCATCGCTTCTACATGTTTAACTATAGATTCATAGGCTAATTTCCTGTATTCTTCAGGATTTTCTTTTCTTAACTTGAGCGCCTCCTCATAAGGGATTCCTGAGGGGACATATCCATTTAATTCATCATGAGCAGAAGTTTGGTCAGTTACCACATCAGGAATTATCCCCCTCTTAAGTAATCCTGTGTATAGATCCACTGCGTTCATTACTACACCAATGGATCTTGGAATCCTTTTTTCTTTTGCCTCCTCCATGAGTTTAAGTGCTTCATCGAGAGAATCAATAAGGAATTCAAGATAACCGGTTTTTATCCTTCGTTCTGCTCTCTTTCTATCCACTTCTGCTATTATACACACTCCTTCGTTCATGGTAATTGCCAGAGGTTGTGCTCCACCCATCCCTCCGAGTCCAGCAGAAAGTACAAATTTTCCCTTCAAAGTTCCATTAAAATGTTTGTTTGCTAAAGAGGCAAATGTTTCATATGTTCCTTGAAGTATTCCCTGAGTTCCAATGTATATCCAGCTTCCAGCTGTCATCTGACCATACATAGTTAATCCAAGCGCTTCAAGACGTCTAAATTCATCCCATGTTGCCCATTTTGGGACAAGCATAGCATTTGATATAAGAACTCTTGGAGCAAATTCATGGGTTTTAAATATTCCAACAGGCTTTCCTGATTGTACTATAAGTGTTTCATCATTCTCAAGCTCCTTAAGAGCTTTAACGATGTTCCAGAATGCTTCCCAGTTTCTTGCCGCCTTGCCTGTGCCTCCATAAACTATGAGTTCTTCTGGTTTCTCTGCAACTTCAGGATCAAGATTATTCATAAGCATTCTCAGAGCAGCTTCCTGCCCCCAACCCTTTGTGTTTAATTTAGTTCCTCTCGGTGCTCTTATAACCACTCTCTCATTTTTCATTTTTTGCCTCCTTTTATAAATACTCTTTTAATCTTTCAGCATTTTTCCTTAAAACAACTCTTATAAGACCAAGATTTGCTCTCTTTCTTGCTACAACAGCAAGAAAGAGTTCACCTACACTTTTTATAAATATATTTCCTCTTTCTGACTCCAGAGTTACAAAGTCAAGTTCGCCAAGATGGGTAGTTGTGAGAATAGTTTTTGCGGTTCTAAATATAGTAGCACATAAGCCCGAAATTGCTTCAGGGTCTAGGGAAGTATCTGATATACTGTCCACGAGAAGCCCATCTTCCTCAATTATCATAGCCACAAAAACATCTGGCAAACTTTTAAGTTTCTCAAGAATTTCTCTCAATTTTAGCCTCCTTTATAAGTTTCACCAAAATGATTTGAGAACTCTATTAAATCTTCTCCATCAATTAGACCGTCCATAGTAAAGTCCACAACATCAAGATAGTTTTCATCTGGGTAATAAAACCCAAAATGATTTGAGAACTCTATTAAATCTTCTCCGTCCACTATTCCATCAAGATTCACATCCCATACTGGATACTCTCTATCAGTTATCTGTATATCTTCTGAATTAACTTTCTCAATCTCTATTTCTTCATTTATCACAATATTTGTAAGGTCAATACTGGTTTCACCATCCTTTTTAGCAAAGAATAATACAGTAAAAAGATTATTTTTAGAGATATCTTTCAGATTAAACATAATTTTTCCATCTGATAGTTTTTTAAAAGATATGGTTCCGCTACTTTCTATCTTAAAGAATTTAATGACCTCTGAATTATATTCAATATAACCCTTTATGGAAGATATAAGCTTTGAAGACAAAAATGATAGTTTGAAGAGTCTTCCAACACTAGTTTCGACCTGATTTGAAAAGATGTTTAGAGCTTCTTCCGGCACTTTTAATGAAACAGAAGGATCTCCAAGAATGTTAAACACATAAATGTTTTGATATCTTTCATATTTTTGAAGAGGATAGATAAGATTTTCAAAGTAGTATTCCTTTGCTTCATTTAAAGATTCTGATACATCATAAAAACTGGATATTTTTTCGGAAAATTTGTACATAATGCTTTGGAGCCATCCATCTTCTACATCTCTCCATCCCAATCCATACCAAGCAGTCTCAGTAGATGCAATAACGCTCACCGAATAGAATTTAAGAAAAATGTGAGCCAATGAGTCTTCTACATCAAACATATTATCGCATGCTCCCATAAAAGTTATTGATGGAATGCTTGTGTCCATATTGGAGAGTGAATTTATATCTACAAATTTTATAAATTGTCCTTCATCATTCTGGAAGTAGCCATCCTTATTTTTATCTTCGCTCCATACCTTTCTAAATGTTGCCTGAGGTATACCATGTCCTTGCCATAGAATAAGTGCTGGCTGTACTTCTTTCTGGTATTTTATGAAGTTTTCATATGTGAGGGGATATCCTTCAACATTAGAAGCCCGGATTCCTTCTTTTTCTGAGAGGAAGGTTCCTGCAAACCCCTTACTTTCTAAAGTCTTATCGAATATCACTTTTAAGGAATACGCTCCGTCTGTTTCCGGCATGTCGCCGAAAATACCTTTCTCTTTAAAATTCCAGAATCCTCCCGGAAGAAGAACTTTAGATTTGTTCTTTAATTTTTCAAAAGTTATAATTCTGTTCAGGATTTCCACTATAGTATCTATATTATTTTCTGGAATTCTACCTACCCCGATTTCTGAGTAAAAATCAATTTTATCCTCTTCCGGTTCGCCCGGGTAATTATCGTTATCAAAATTTATGTTACTATCTAGCTCCCCATAAAAGAAATCTGTTTCAACAGGCAGATCCTCACCATTAGGATGAGGGAAAACAGTGAACATGGGAATTTCCTCTGTAGTACCAATTAACAAAAGATACTTTATGTTCATATTCTCATAATTTTCCTTAAGGTAGTTCCTTATATTTTCCTCTACATTTTCTCCTTCAAAGTCTTCAAGTGGTTTAAATACAACGTTGAAACTATTTTCTTCTTTGTAATCAATGAAAAACTTAATTCTTTCTTTTAGATCTTTTTTCCCTATAATGAGATATACTGGATGATCTGATGTTTTTTGTTCTCTGTACAAAGTGAATTTTTTTTGTAAAAAAATCCTCAACTTAAACTTGATTAACCATTTTGCAACTCTGGTTTTTTCATTGTACACTATAGGATAATATTTGAAAAGAAGGAAACTTTCATTTCTTTTTCTAAATCTCCCTATGAATAGAATATTATCCTCCGGAAGGGAGTATTGAAGTTTTGTAAGTGTAACGGAGAAAACTTTTTTGGCTAAACTCATTTTTAGATTTTTGGAGATCGTATCTTCAACGCTAAAACCCTTAAATTCAAGATTTTGTGAAATAGGAATCTTTATATTTACGAAGGGCAAAGAAAATGGAGGTTCAATTTTTTCTTTACTAATTAACCCTTCTATTCTTCCATCAACGTACTTAAATGAAATTTCTGGAGTACTGAATCTTCTTTCAATTATCAGAGACTCATATGAAGAGACAGGTCTTGCAAAGTTCAGGAGAAGAAACATTGTAGCTATAAAAATTAAATATTTTTTCATAAAACCTCCTATTATTTACCAACAAGTTTTAAAAATTCTTCTTCATCTATTATTTTTACTCCAATTTTTTTTGCTTTCTCAAATTTAGACCCCGGGTTCTCACCCACAACTACATAATTAACCTTTTTAG
>QMOO01000063.1 GCA_003648245.1 Caldisericota bacterium | reverse complement strand
CTCTTCCACAAGCTTGGAAACAGGAATACCTGTCCATTCAGAGACAACTTCGGCAACATCTTCATAGGAAACAACGGGCACATCTCCGCCTCTTTCTTTATTCCATTTCTTCTTTTCTTCCTCCAGTTTCTTGGTAAGATCCTCCTCCAGTTTCTTTAGTTTTGCCGCCTTCTCAAAATCCTCTGCCTTTACAGCAGCTTCCTTTTCTCTCTGGGCTCTCTTTAGATCCTCCTTAAGTTTCTTTATTGTCTCTGGTTCACCCTTCTGTTCAAGCTTTACCTTTGCTGCAGCTTCATCTATAAGATCTATTGCTTTGTCTGGTAGAAATCTGTCTGTTATGTACTTATCTGAAAGTGTTGCCGCAGCAACTATTGCATCGTCAGAGATTTTTACTCTATGATGAGCCTCATACTTGTCCTTAAGTCCCCTTAAAATCTCAATTGTCTGCTCCACTGTAGGCTCACTTACAAGTACAGGCTGGAATCTTCTCTCAAGGGCTGGATCCTTCTCTATGTATTTTCTGTACTCTCCAATGGTTGTGGCTCCAATACACTGCATCTCTCCCCTTGCAAGGGCAGGTTTTAAGATGTTTGAAGCGTTAACAGCACCTTCTGCACCACCTGCTCCAACAACTGTGTGTAACTCATCTATAAAGGTTATAATCTTTCCTTCATTTCTCTTTATCTCCTCCAGAAGTTTCTTCATTCTGTCTTCAAACTCTCCTCTATATTTCGTACCAGCAACAAGACCTCCAATATCAAGGGCGATAAGTCTCTTGTTCTTTAATACATCTGGCACTTTTCCTGACACAATCCTCTGTGCAATACCTTCAACAATAGCGGTTTTACCAACTCCTGGCTCCCCAATAAGAACCGGATTATTTTTAGTTCTTCTCGAAAGAATCCTTAACACTCTTGCTATCTCCTGATCCCTTCCAATTACAGGATCAAGTTTTCCCTCCTTCGCAAGCTTTGTTAGATCTCTACCAAATTGATCAAGGGTTGGGGTTTCGCTCACTTTTTCCTCCTTTGCCATTCTCTCTCTCTTTAAAATTGTCTTAAGTAAGTTATCCCTCGTAAGATTCTTCTCCTTGAGTATTCTTGCTGCAATCCCTTCTCCTTCGTCAATAAGACCAAGAAGCAGGTGCTCTGAACCAATGTATCCACTTCCCATAGCTTCTGCCTCTCTCTGAGCAAGTTCAAGAACTTTCTTTACCCTAGGAGAAAGGGACACCTCCTCCACTCTTTTATCCTTCTTCTTCATATAGGAGAGAACCTCAGTTTCAAGCTCTTTCAGGTTTACTCCAAGAGATGAAAGGATTCCCTTAACAAATTCAGCCTTTCTTAAAAGTGCAAGAAGCAGGTGCTCAGTTTTTATCTCATCGTCACCGAGCTCTTTGGCAATTCTCTCTGCTTCAAGAATACTCTCTTCTGCCTCCCCAGAGAAAAGATCGTATCTTGGAGTTGGTTCAGGGGAGGAGAAGAACTTGGCGAACTCGTCCTGGAAGAAATCCTCAAAAGGCGAAAACAAAGAGAAAGAATCTTTTATATATCCATATTCTCTTGCACATACATCACATATGTGAAGAACTTTTTTCTCTCCATTAATTATTTGTGTCACCGTAATGGTGGCAGGTCTTTTATGGCAAATATCACATAACATAGTTTACCTCCTTATCCAACAAATTCTTACATTATTTATTATATATAATTATTATAAATTTTCAATATCTTTTATCTTATTAAGTCTCCTCTCGTGTCTTCCTCCCTCAAAATCTGTGGATAAAAAGGCTCTCACCATCTCCTTCGCCAATTCAACCCCAACCATCCTTCCACCGATACATAAAACATTGGCATTGTTATGTCTCCTCGCAAGTGATGCAGTAAGAACATTACAGGCTAAAGCAGCATAAACACCTTTAATTTTGTTTGCTGTGATACTCATACCAATTCCTGTTCCACAAATTAAAATCCCGAAGTCCACTTCTTTATCCCTCACAAGCTCTCCCACTTTTCTTGCAAAGTCTGGATAATCTACAGATTCTGTTGAATTTGTTCCCACATCAACAACTTCATAATCAGTCAAAAATTTCTTTATCTCCTCCTTTAAGGCAAAACCTGCGTGGTCAGAACCAATAGCTATTCTCATGTAAGCCTCCTGTTTTAATTTATTTATTAAGTATCTTAAATATCTCCTCCCTCTTTACCCTTCCTTCTCTCAATATTTTAACTTCCTCCCCAATTACAGAAACAACAGTGGAAGGACTTCCGCTTCTCTCACCTCCCTCCACTATAAAGTCAACAATGCCTGAAAAAACTTCCTTCAAGGAAGAAATATCCTTTGGAGTTGGCCTATTTGATATATTGGCGCTTGTAGTAGCAAGGGGGAAATCAAGACTCTTGAGTAATTTTATGACAAACTCTTCATCTGGAATCCTTATTCCTATGGTGTCAATGTCTTTTAAAGAGATTTTAGGTGCTCCCTCTTTTCTCTTTAAAACTATGGTAACAGGTCCTGGAATAAAGTTATCTATTAACTTCTTTGCAACATCATTTATAACTCCAAATTTTTCAATCTCATCTTTATTTTTTACAAAGAGTACAAGTGGCTTCTTTACATCTCTTTTCTTTATTCTGTAAATTCTTTTTACTCCCTCCCCGCTCAAAGCATTCGTGCACAGTCCATAAACAGTATCTGTGGGAATAACACCCACTCCCCCTTTCATTAGAATCTCTTTTGCTCTATTTAGACCAGAGGTATCTTCCCTTAAAACTTCAGTCTCAATTAGTTCTTTTTCACCAAATTTTCTCTCAATGCCATAAATAAGCCTCTCTATGTTTTCTTTATGTCTTATAATTCCAAGAGCCGAGGGAATAAGGGAAAGGAGAGCAAGGGTTTTATCGCCCACAATAAGAAAGGAGATGGGAAGGAAAACAAGAGCCAGTATGGAGGATAGGGAAACAATTTTTGTGATAAAGAAGGTACCTAAAAAAGGCACTACTTCAATTAAGATAACCAGTGGATTCAGAGCAAGAATAAAACCAAGTGTGGATGCAATTCCTTTTCCTCCTTTAAAGGAAAGAAATATAGAAAAATCGTGTCCCACTACCCCTAAAAGACCAGCGAAGAATAGCTCCGTTGTGGATAAACCAAGATATTTTCCTATAATAACCGGAATAAATCCCTTTGATATATCAAGAATTCCAGATATAAGTCCTAACTTTAAACCAAGAACTCTTGAAACATTGGTGGCCCCAATATTTCCACTGCCTATTTTTCTAATATCCACACCTTTAAGAACTCTTACAAGTATTAACCCAAAAGGGATGCTTCCATAAATATAAGAGAAAATATAGAGAATAATCTTTTCCATATCTCACCTCTCTTTTATAATAATAGAGAAACGAGAAAATGTTAAGTTACAAGGAGGAGAAGATGAAGGTGTATTTTGCTTTTTCTATAAGAGGGGGAAGCCCTGACGAGGAAGTAATTCAGACTGTCTACAGACTTTTAAAAGATATGGGGCATGAAGTTACCACAGAGTTTAATATTAACTGGAAGAAGAGAGAAAGATATATGTCTGATGAGGATATATATAGAAGAGATGTGGAGGCTCTTAAAAAAAGTGACATTGTTCTTGCAGAGGTCTCTAAACCATCCCTGGGTGTTGGATATGAAATTTCCCTCGGAGAGAAGCTTGGAAAAAGGGTTGTTTGCTTGGCAAAAGAAGGAATACATCTTTCGGCTATGATAAACGGAAATCCTAATTTAGATTTGATATCCTATAAGGATAAAAACGATTTAACAGAAAAGCTCCTAAGATTCTTTAACAAAATCTGAATAGAGTGAAAACCCGTCCTTCCCATTCCTTTTCACTTTATACATTGCCCTATCGGCTTTCTTTATAAGCTCAATAGCATCAACTCCATCCTGTGGAAATATGGCAGCGCCTACGCTTACTGTAATGTGATACAATTCTCCATTCACTTCCAGCGGATCCCTGAAGCTATTTACAATCTTTCTTCCCATGCCCACAGCATCTCCTGCACTCTTTAAAATGGGAACGAGTACAAGAAACTCATCTCCACCCATCCTCGAGAGAATGTCGCTTCTTCTAACACTGTTTCTCAATCTCTCTGCAGCTTTTACAAGAGCTTTGTCTCCTATATCGTGGCCAAATTTATCATTGATCTCTTTAAATCCATCAAGGTCAAGCATCATAACACAGGTTAGATGACCATATCTCTTTGAACTCTCTATAGCTGCTCTAAGAAAATCCATAAAGTGGCTTCTGTTAGGTAAACCTGTGAGAATATCATGCGTCGCCATGTATCTCAATTTCTTCTCATACGCCTTCTTCTCCGTTATATCCCTAACAATTCCCTGTGTGGCAATACCCCCCTTATAAGGAACATAGGTTACAGACACCTCCACATAAACCTTCTTTCCGTGTTTACCGAGTGCCACAAATTCGTATTTGTCAGGAACAGACTCACCCATCTTGAGCTTTCTTGCTCTCTCTTCTATTAAGGGAAGACTCTCAGGTGCTATAAGTTTTCTGAAATCTATTTTTTTTAGTTCTTCTCTCGTGTATCCAAACATCTCTATAAATGTATTGTTCACAAATTCAAATTTGTTGTTATATAGAAGATACACTCCCTCAGACATTTTCTCTACGAGAGTTCTATACTTTGATTCACTCTTCTTCAGAGCCTCAACGGCTCTCTTTTCTCTGGTTATATCCTCGGTTATCCCTATCTGGAAAAGGAACTCCCCATTGGAGTCAAAAACAGGGGAAATGGTAAGTCTACCCCAGAGAGTTTTTCCATCTTTTCTCTTAAACCTTTTTTCAAACACAAAACTTTTCCTCTCCTTTATCATCCTCTCAAAAATATCAAGGTTCCTGTCCACATCCTCTGGATGAGTATATATACTCCAGTGCTTCCCTATCAGTTCTTCTTTGGAATACCCAATGAATTTTCTAAAGTAGGGATTGCACTCTATCAATCTCCCTTCTCTATCAACAAGGGTTATGCCCACACCGGCATTCTCAAATATCCCTCTAAATTTTTCCTCGCTTTCTCTAAGAGCCTCTTCAGTTCTTTTAAGATCTGTTATATCAAAGGCTGTTCCCAAAACAACGGGCTTTCCATTATAAGACACCTTTCTTGCATAGATGCTCGCCCACCTCTCTCTACCATCTTTTGTAAGAATCTTTATCTCATACTTTGATAGAACATCCTCCCCTTTAACCCTTCTTCTTGCAAAATCCTTTACCATTTCTCTATAATCTGGATGAATAATCTCCCATAGCTTCATACTGAGAAGCTCTTCCTTTGAATATCCTGTAATGCGTTCCATAGGAGGATTGACATACAAATATTTTTCTCCATCATGAATAAATATGGCAGAGGGTGTTGTCTCTGCAAAGAGACGAAAGCGTTCCTCGCTCTCCTTAAGTCTTATCTCCCACATTTTCCTCTCGGTAATATCTCTTATAAGAGATACAGCCTCTTCATCATTGGATTTTACAATACGTGCTTCGTAGAAACGAACCTCACCATCTGGATAGGGGAGGGTGGATGAGTACTCATACTCCACAATCTTCCCTGTATTTATCACTTCCTCAATAATTTTTAGTGCTTTATTCCCGTTGGGCAGTATGTTTTGAATCTTCTTCCCCAAGAACTCCTTTGGAAACAGGAGAAGTTTATCCTCATCCCTAAAGTAATCGATAATAGTGCCGTCTTTTCTTACTGCAAATATAAGATCTGGTATGAATTTAAACAGATATAGGTTTCTTTTTATTTCTTTATCTATAACTATATCCTCTAACTTTTTTCCAACTACTCCATCTTTATCAACACCTTCAAGGGAAAGGAAATACTTATTAGCATAAAGAATCAAACCCTCTTCTGAAACTAAAATCACGGGTTTTTCTATTTTGCTAAGAATTTCTTTTATTTTATCGGAAAAACCCTTCACCTCTCTCTTTCTCCCTTTTGTTTTTTTAATTTTATCATAAATTCAAAAATTTTTATATAATTATTCAAAGGAGGAAATATGTGCGATACATTCGGCATTCTTAAAAATCTCACGAAGGATGGTTCCACTATCTTTGGAAAAAACTCAGATAGAGATCCCAATGAAGTTCATATACCAGAGGGTGCCCCAGCAAAAAAACACAACCTGAAAGAATATATAAAAACAACCTATGGGGATTTGGTTCCTCAGGTTGAAGAAACTTATTCCGCAATTCTCTTCAAACCATTCTGGATATGGGGAGCAGAGATGGGAGTAAACGAGAATGGAGTATTTATAGGAAATGAAGCAATTTTTACAAAAAGAAGGGTGGAGAAGAACAGCGGTCTTATAGGCATGGATATTCTGAGACTTTCTCTTGAGAGAAGTCGAGATGCAAAAGAGGGAGTGAAGAATATAATTGAAATACTGGGGAAATTTGGGCAAGGAAGAAACTGCGGGTTTGAACATAAAATTTTTTATCATAACAGTTTTTTGGTCGGAGATAGAAACAGTATTTTTGTTGTGGAGACGATGGAAAGAGATTGGGTTGTAAAAGAGGTATCAAGCTTTTACTCCATCTCCAACTGTATAACAATAGGGAAAGACTATTCTCAAAAAAGTAAAGGAATAAAAGAGGGAATAGATTTTAAAAAAACCTTTGAAAATAAATTTATAACCTATTTTTCAAAGGGAAAGATAAGGAGGAAAAGAACCTACAGTATGTTGG
>QMOO01000062.1 GCA_003648245.1 Caldisericota bacterium | reverse complement strand
TTATCAAAGCTTACTCCAATGCAATCAATACTGTTATTTTCCAGTAGATTTAACAGTATTCTGACAAATCCATAAACTGCACCTGTTGGTTCTCCCTTTGTTGTCATTAAGGGTGGTAATGCAAAATATGTTCTGAACAAAAGTGAACTTCCGTCAATAAGATATATCCTCTTCATTTGATTCATTATATTAGTTTTAGCTGGTTCAGTCAATTAAAAAGATGGTTAAATTGTTTTGTTTGATTTTTTCTCCCTTATAAATTTTATGGTATTTTCAAAAATCCTTTTCTTTTCTCTGTACTCCTCTATTCCAAGATCTATAATTTTTTCTACAAGTTCTGAAAAGGAGATTCCTTTTTTCTCTGCTATGGCAGGAAACATGCTCACCTTTGTAAAACCTGGAATTGTGTTGACCTCATTTACAAAAATTTCTTCTCCTCTTGTGAACATGTCCACCCTTGCAAATCCCTTGCAGCCTACTGCTTTATACACCTTAACAGCTATTTCTTCTGCCTTTTTATATGTTTTTTCACTAAGCCTTGCAGGTATAAAGAACTCAGTTAAACCCTCAGTGTATTTTGCTGTGTAATCATAGAATTTTCTCTTTGGTAAGATCTCGGCAATTCCAAGAGAGACAGGATTTTTATTACCTATAATTGCACATTCAATCTCTTTTCCTTCTTTATAATTATCTGTTACATATTCCTCAACAATCACTCTCTCACTGTATTTAAATGCCTCTTCTATGAACTTTCCAATTTCCTCTTTATTCTCAACTATGCTTACCCCAACGCTTGATCCAAGTCTCGATGGTTTAACTACACATGGATAACCTATTTCCTTCTCTATTCTTTTTACATCAACCTCGTTTTTATAAAAAGAGATGAACTTCGGAGTTTTTATTCCAAGTCCTTTAAGTATAAATTTTGTTTTCTCCTTGTCCATGGCAACGGAAGATGCATAAAAATCTGAGCCTGTATAAGGAACATCGTGTATCTCTAAAAGTCCCTGAATGCTTCCGTCCTCACCGTTCGGTCCGTGAAGGGCAATAAATACAATATCAAAACCATAACCTAATATTTCATCTATCCCCCCTTTCCTCTCGTCAAGAAACCACTCTCCCTTCTCATTTATGTATATTCTATGCTTATCAAATTTCTCCTCTGAGAGGGAGGAAAAGATTGCCTTTCCTGATTCTATTGAAACGAGGTGCTCTGGAGATTTTCCTCCATAGAGCACCCCAACCTTTATTCTTTTCATTTAAAACTCAGTCTTTCCTGTAAAGTTGAACTCTTTAACTCTAATACATGGAACAACAGAGACATGTATCATTCCCTTCTGTTTTTTCCTATTTTTTGAAATCTCAACTACTCCATTTAACATCTCAATCATGTTCTGGGTAAATCTCATGTTCTTTACAGGATAGGATATCTTTCCATTCTCAATCATAAATGTTCCATCTCTCGTCATTCCAGTGATTATGGCTCTTTTGGGATCCAGTGGATTGGTGTAGTGGAATCTGGATATAAGAATACCTTTCTTTACATTCTTTATCATGTCAGATAGACTGCTCGTTCCCTCCTTCATAAAAATGTTTAATGGAAGTGGACCAAAAGAGGATGGCTGCGGAAGAGCGTGTCCTGTGGATTTAGTGTGATACTTAAATGCATGGTAGGAGTCATAGACTATTCCCTTTGCCACACCATTTTCAATGAGCATCACCTTTTTCTTTGGAACTCCCTCAAAGTCAAAAGGAATAGGTGCTCCTTCAGGGTTGAGTCCATCATCCCATATGGTAATGTTTTCTCCCATTATCTTTTCACAAATTTTCCCACTAAGGAAACTGGTTCCCTGATGGAATTGTTTTGCTCCAAATCCAAGATATGAAAGGAAGGATATTACATCTTCAACAGCATACTCTGTTAAGATAACTTCATACTTCCCCGGTTCAATATCCTTTGGATTTTTTGCCATCAGGGCTCTTTCTATGGCTTCATCGGCAAGGGAGTTTTCGTCAAGTTCAGAAAATTTCATTGAGAATCTATCAGCATAACCAGATGAATTCTCTCCCATAATAACTGTTGTAAAGAAGAAGGAAGTGTAAGGCTGGTATTTTTCAATACCCCTTGAGTTTACCACTGCATACTCGTTTATGTCAAAGGAAAAGGCACCTGATGCTATAAGATTTTTGCTTTCTGCTCTTTTTATAACATTGACAACCTTCTCTGCCATATCTTCTGGCTTAACATTCAAGTTTTCTTCAAAGAATGTCTTTATGTCTTTTCCTTCTTCTGGTTCAGGGAGTTTTACAAAATCAGGATCCTCTTTTGTAACTTTAGCAATTTTTTCTGCATCAAGAACTGCCTTCTTTATTCCCTCTTTTGTCAAATCGTTTGTTTGAGAAAATCCGATTTTCTTTCCAATAACAACCCTTACTCTTATTTCTGAGTTACTCTCCTTAACATTCTGATGAATAGTGGAGTTTGCGTATCTTGTAAGACTTGACCCTTTTCCAAGAAACAGAAGTTCTACCTCGTCTGCGCTGCTTATGGACAGACCTTCCTTCAATGAGTTTATAACTTCTTCTCTACCTCTCATTTCATCACCCCTACTCTTACATTTCTAAATCTTGCTGGGGATGTTCCATGAGAAACATGCATGGATTGAACTGGTTCACCTTTTCCGCAGTTGGGAACACCCCACACATTCCAAAAGTCTTTGTTTGCAATTCCATCACAGCTTCTCCAGAATTCATAGCTTATTCCTGTGTATGTTGGATTTTTAATCATATCTCCAAGCTCTCCATTCTTTATCTCCCATCCAATTTCAGTTCCAAACTGGAAGTTCAATCTCTTATCATCTATGGACCAGCTCTTGTTTGTTTCAACATATATACCCCTATCAACTCCTTTTATTAGCTCTTCAAGAGTCATATCACCTGGTTCAAGGTTTATGGATGTCATTCTTATAATTGGAATTCTGTTCCAGCTTTCTGCTCTCATGGCTCCCATTGGTTTTAATCCAACCTTATGGGCAGTCTCTCTTGAAGTGAGATAACCCACAAACAGTCCGTCTTTAACAAGATACACTCCCTGTCCTTTAACACCTTCGTCATCGTATGCAAAACCACCTAAGGCTTCAGGAATTGTTGCATCTGCTGTTATATTTACAATTTTTGATCCATACTGAAAATTTCCAAGCTTACCAGGTGTAAGAAAAGATGTTCCAGCGTAGGAGGCTTCCATTCCAAGAACTCTATCAAGTTCTACTGGATGCCCTAAGGATTCATGTACCTGAAGAGCCATCTGGGAACCACCAATAACAATGTCCATAACTCCAGATGGACAGGGTTTTGCTGATAGTAAAGCAACAGATTCTTTGGCAACCCTCTCTGCATTTTCGGTTAATTTAAGACTTTCTATAAACTCCCATCCAGCTCTTTTAAAATCTCCTCCAAAGGAATTTGGATAACTTCTTCTCTGAACTTCTCCATCGCTACTTATGGCAAATGAGACTATTCCTGCACCTGATTCAATTCTATCCTGAACTATAAACGCTCCTTCTGTAGATGCGTATGTTTTTCTTTCCTTCATAAAGTACATTGAGCCTCTTCTAATTTTAACCCCGTTTACTCCTGCCATTATTTTGTCAACCTCAAGAAGCACAGATAATTTTTTATCAAGTGGAATCTCAAATGGATTTGTCTTTGCATTGTGAGGTACCTCATCCTGATATATTTCAACAGGAGAGAGAACTACATACTCTTTCTTTGCAAGAGATGAAGCCTTTGCAATACTTATTGCTTCTGAAAGCACCTTTTCTATTTCATATTTGTCAACCCTAGAGGAAGAGGAGAATCCCCAGCTTCCATTCATCAAGACCCTTATACCGAATCCCACACTTCTGTATCTTCCAATTTCAGATACTCCCCCGTTCTCTGTTTCAATAGACTCCACCTCATTTTCTATGACTCTTATGTCGGCAAATTGAACTCCCCTTCTTTTTGCCTCCTCCATCACCCACAAACTTAAATCTTTCATCTTACCTCCTAAATTGTTATGCTTAACAATCTTTTAATCCTCTCTTCAACAGGAGGGTGTGTTGAAAAATAACTCCTTCCAGGAAATGGATTGGAAATGAATAGATGTGCTGTTGCCTCAGATGCTTTTTTCATTGGTTTCTGGTAGGACGCTATCTTCTTTAAAGCAGATGCAAGTCCATATGGATCCCTTACAATGTAAGCACCTGTTGCATCTGCAAGAAACTCCCTCTGTCTTGAAATTGCTGCTCTTATGAGAGCTACAAGGATTGGAGACAGTATTGCTAGAATGATGCCTATAAGCAGTACAATACTTCCTGCTCCTCTATCTCTTTCCCTTCTTCTTCCTCCGCCAAGCCACATTCCTCTTAATATTAAATCCCTGAGTATTATGATTAATCCTGCCACTATTCCCACAACTGTCATGAGTAGTATGTCGTAATTCCTTATGTGAGACATCTCATGGGCAATCACTCCCTGAAGTTCCTCTCTGTTCATCATGGATAGAAGTCCTGTGGTTACACATATTGATGCATTTTCAGGATTTCTTCCTGTAGCAAATGCATTTGGTTGAGGTTCGTTCATTACATAGACTTTTGGTTTTGGAATACCCGCAGCAATGGCAACCTCTTCAACAACATTGTGAAGAAGGTAAAATCTTTCAGGATCTGCAGGTACTGCACCTACAGAGAGAAGGGCAATTTTATCAGAGTTGTTGTAAACCACTATGTTGTAGATGATGATGAATATTCCAAGAAGCACAAAACCTGTAAGTCCCCACTCAAAGAAGTACACAAGGAAGTATCCAACACCAAAGAGAATTAGTGAGAAAACAATAAGAAAAATGTATGTTTTTCTTATATTCTCACTTCTTAATTCGTAGAGCGTTTTTTTCATTCTTTAGAACTCTACTCTTACAGCCCCTCTTTCCTCCTCAGGAACAGGATAGTATTCTTCTGGAGTAAGGCCCATCATCTTTGCAACAAACGCTGCTGGAATTTTCTGCTGTGCCATATTGAATCTCATTACAATATCGTTGTAAAACTGCCTTGCAAAAGCTATCTTGTTCTCTGTGTTTGTCAATTCCTCCTGAAGTTTTAAGAAACTTTCATTAGCCTTCAATTCTGGATAATTCTCAGCCACTGCAAATAGTGTCTTAAGTGTTTGGGTTAACTGATTGTTTGCCTCACCAACATCCTTTATTGATTTCGCACTCATAGCCCTTGATCTTAACTCTGTAACTTTCTCAAAGAGTTCTCTCTCATGTTTTGCATATCCCTTTACAGTTTCAACAAGGTTTGGAATTAAATCGTATCTTCTCTTTAATTGAACATCAATCTGTGCCCATGCATTCTTTACCCTGTTTCTTAGGGTGATGAACATATTGTATGTTCCAATAAACCAGAGAGCTATAATTATGATCGCTCCAAGGATAATCCATCCAACCATTCTAACCTCCTTAGTTATTTTCTTTTTTTAATTATAACCTTTTTCTTTAAAAGAGTATATGAGATAAAGAGAAAGATGATAATCATTGTGAGGGACACAGCAAAGACTACCATGCCGTCCCTTACGCTTGTTATGTTCTCTGCTCCGTCTTTAAAAAAGGAAATTGAAAAGGGATTATCTCCTGCAAAGAAATGTATGATTATTGGTATCGTTAATGTGCCTGTCCATTCAAATATATAACCCACAATCATTCCAAATCCAAATGTGTATAGGAAATAACCCAGATTGTAGAATGAGAAGAATCCCTGATTATTGTATAGAGCCCATGTAGTATGCCACAAACCAAAGAGAATGCTCTGAATGAGGATAGCGTAAAAGAGAGGAACTATCTTTTTAAGTCTTGTCTGAAGGATTCCCCTGAACAATCCTTCTTCACAAACCATGTTTAAAGTTAGCATTGAAAGTTCAAGGATGTAATTTCTATCATAGTATGGAAATGAGAATGAGAGAGAAAATTCTGGAATACTGAATTTAAATAAGTAAAAAAGATATGGTTTTAAGAAGTAGAAGAGGAAAATGTAAACAAATAAAAGTATCAGTCCATAGTAGAGATATCTTAAAAAATTCTTTTTTGTAAAACCGACCTCTCCCCATTTTAAGTTAAGAATACTTACTGCAAGAACTACGAGTAGAGAACCAACGAGTTTTGAGAATATTAGACTTCCCGGTTTGTCTGGAGAGTTGTAATAGAAGAAATCAAGCCACCTTGCAACGAAGGCAATAAAAATAAAACTAATTGCAACAGATACCTCTTTTAAAGTTTTCTTTGCAGAGTATCCCATGATTTATAAACAAGATATAAAGAAAGTATAACAGATGCCAATGAGAATATAATAAAAAAGAGTGGTGAAGAGTTTAGCTTTCCGTCTAAAATATATCCAAGGTACATTCCTAAAGGTATAATGGTGAGAAATATTAGAGAGATTCCAATGACTACAGATAGACTAACCCTTCTCCCCATACGCTTCGCTTTCTTCTATTGTATTCCTTATCCTGTTTGCTGTATTTTCTGGAATGTTTACTTCATACACATGCTCTCTTAAACTCTTTACAATATCGTCAGAGGTTGCCATTGTGGTTATTGGACAAAATGCATATTCATACAAAGGATAAAGGAATTTTGAAGGAATGTCTCTCTTTAGTCTATTTATAAGGTTTACCTCATGCCCTACAATGAACTCCTTTTTATCTGAAGAGAGCACATATTTTATTAAGTCTTCTCTCCCTATCACTCTATCAGCTTTCTCTATCACATCCACTGGAGTGTGCGGAGTGACCACAACTTCTGCTCCTTTAAATTTACTCTTCTTCTCGTCCACCATAAAGGGTAAAAATATGGAGTCAGGAATACAGAATGCACAGAAACTCTTTATCTCTTTGTCTGGGAAATTCCTTTGTACATACTGAGCCACATTTTTATCAGGGAAT
>QMOO01000061.1 GCA_003648245.1 Caldisericota bacterium | reverse complement strand
TAATGGAAGTGTTTCCATCTTTCGTATAGTAAAAGTTATCGTATATCTTTATATATCCATTTCTCAAAAATCCTATTTTAATATCTATACTCTCTTTATTTGTGTATTCTGGACATTCAATCTCAAGAGATTTTAGACTCTCGTATAGATAGCTTTCAAGAACTTTGAAGAATTCTTGAGTTTCACTGACAGCCAATGGATTAAACGAGAAATATATATTTCTATTCTTTTCTACAGAAGCAAAGGTTCCATCCTCAAATGTAAAAATTGGTTTCTCTTTTGAAACAAAGGAACTTCCGTCACTTAGAGTAAAAGTTTTATTTTTAAATGAACCCTCTAGTCCAGATATATCTCCCTTTGATTCTTTCAAATCACTAACACCAAAATAGTTTGCGGTCATTAAATCAGGATCTTTATTGAATATAACAAAATTTACCATTCTTGTACTGGGAAACCTGTCAGTTAATACATACTGATAATCTTTAAGATTAGTGTCTTTTGTAAGTTTTTCAAAATCGAAAGAGTTAAACTTAGAGACGAAGAGCCCTTTTGGTTTAAGAATTACATCCACCGATTTATCACTTTTTAAATCTATGCTACCTTTAAAAGGGTAGAATCCCTGTGAGTAAACTTCAAGGGTATATGTATCAGGTTCAAGGTTTTCAAATGTCCCATTGCCTAAACCTTCTATCTCCTTGTTTTCAAGCTTAGCCGTGAAAAAAAGAGGAATTTTATTATTCTCTGAGTACACATTTATATTTAAGTTAACTTTAGAAGGAACAGTCATGGTTTCTTCAGTGATCTCTCCCTCTTTTATGGTTATCTTCTTTTTTACACCTCTAACATTAATGGTGTAAGTTCCTGGAAGGAGAAAATACATAAACAACCCTTCTTTTTGCGTTTTTCTTTTGATTTCCTTTTCCTCTATATAAATCTCACCTTCATACAATTCCCCATTTTCTCTTTTAATGTGAAGTTTTAATAAGCCGTTAATACCTGTGTAATCAAGAGCAGTAAATGCTATACCCTTGGTTTGTTCCCAGGTAGGTTCAATTTTCTCTGGAGGTGGATCAAAGAATTCTTCAAAGGAGCTTAGTTCTATAGTAAAGGAAAGCGTTCCCATGTCTCCATAGAACCAATCATCTGAATCACCGCTGGTGGGATAGAGATATGAACCCTGCATCGGATAATAATCATAGGGTCCGGGGTAATCATTATCATTGGGTGGTCCTGTAGTTTTAGCCATATCTTCTGCTATCTTCTCAAAAATTTCTTCATCAGGCGGTGGATTCTTTGTGTATCCCCATGGATACAGAATTAACTCTGAAAAACTATGATATGAGACTACGAGATTGAAAGGGTGTTTGTAGGCAAAGTTCCTTATTGCTTGATTTTCTAACTCTGAGAAAGGATATGGACCCCTGTAAGTCTGTGAAGAAGTATCTCCAGATGAACCCTTAAGTCCCCACTTATAACCATAATTTCTGTTGTTATCTACACCAAAAGTTCCGTCTCCATTATCTCTTCTATTTTTTCTCCACATTCTGTCAACTCTTACAGAGTATGTGTGACCGTCGGGGTTGAGCATAGGAATAATCCATATTTCTATAGAATCTACCCATCTCTTTACTTTTTCATCCCTGTTGTAGTTAGTGAGAAGGTAATCAATTAATTTTAATGGTATCTCTACACTTATCCATTCTCTTGCATGATGACATCCTATAAAAAGTATCCTTTTATTTTGCTCTTTACCAATTCTTACAGCCCATATATCTCTTCCTTCCAAAGTTTTTCCAATAGATTGAAGTGTGAGAAGATCTGGATAATTCTCTTTGTACTCCTTTAATTTAGATGTCAGTGTTTCGTATGTGTGATAGCCTTCTACTCCATCTCTAACAGTTCTTAAAGTGGTGTGAGGAATAGATAAGTTTTGATTTCCAGAATACAAAGCTATATAGCCATTTTTTGATTTTCCAACTATCTCAAGACCTTTTATTTCATAAGAAGGTAGATCTTTCAATAGAACAACTCTTTTTTGTGTTTTTCCCTCAATATTAATAAAAGGAATAGAGAAGAGCAAGATTACAATAGTAATGATTGTAAGTAGTTTTTTCATTATCTACTCCCTTCTATAAAACTTTTTATATCGTAAAAATTAATTAGAAACGAAAATGATTTCTTTACATCATCTGGTAGTTCTGGGCTATAAATTTTAACCCAATCTCCCACATTAATATACTCAAAGATATTCTCTACATCTCTATTTTGGAGTCTTACGCATCCTTGAGAAACACTTTTTCCTGGAGAGAATGGATCATTTGTTCCATGAATTCCATATCCTCTCCAGGATAGGGCCATCCAGCGAGTTCCAAGACCGTTTTCTGGATCATCCTTATAAGGAGGGTAAACTTTACCATCTATAAACCATTCTGGATTTTTGCTTTTCCCGGTTATAAGAAAAACTCCTTCAAGAGTCTGTGTGTCAGCACTTCCTATGGCCACAGGAAAAACGAAGTTTTTATTCTCTTTGTTTACGACTATAACATGGAGCGATTTATCCACTATTATAGGTGGAAGGATGAAAATGATGAGGGAAGCAAAAATAATATACTTTTTCATTTTTCTTCAACGAGTTCCATAAGTATTCCATGCGTGCTCTTTGGGTGTACAAATGCAATTTTCTTTCCTTCTGCTCCAATTCTTGGTTTTTCGTCTATTAGTCTAAAACCTTTGTCTTTCAATAGCTTTAACATCTTTTCTATGTCATCAACTTTAAGGGCTATGTGATGCAAACCTTCCCCCTTTTTCTCAATAAATTTTTCTATTGGAGAATTCTCTCCATATGCCTCCAAAAGTTCAAGTCTTGACTCACCAATACTGAGGCCAAGAGCCTTTACGCCAGAATCAGGTAGAGTTTCTTCAAAAACAACATTCAGCCCGAGTATGTCCTCAAAAAAGTTTTTTGATTCTTCAATACTTTTTACTGCAATACCAATGTGATCTATTTTCTCAATCATCCTCTACCTCCTTTGATAGATCATATCCTATTTTTAAAGAAGTTTCATTTATATTAAAGAACCTTTCTTTACCAACTATTCTTAAAGATTTAATTATAGATTCGATCTTAACTATTTTTGATACTCCAGTAAGAAATCCAAGAGCCATCATATTCATTGGCTGGGTAGATTTGAATTCTTCTATGGATCTTTTTGAAAAAGGATACTCATAGATTTTAGCAATCTTAAATTTGTCTCTGCCTATATTCTTATATGTGTTGTCGAATATAAGAACTCCATCCATATCAAATTCGTTTATAAAGTTTCTTAGAGCCTTGTAATCAAATGAGATATAAAAATCGGCCTTTCTTATACGTGGATAAAGTATTTCTGAGTCAGAAATTACAACTTCTGCTTTTGTCACTTCTCCTCTCGCAGCTGCACCATAAACCTGACTCTGAACTGCATGTAATCCCTCTATAAGTGCTGCTTCAGCAAGGACTATGGACACAAAAATAGAACCCTGTCCACCTTTTCCGCTAAATAGAAACTCCTTTCTCATTTCTTAACACTCCTTATCACATTCTCGTATAGTTCCTCAAAAGTTTCTCTTTCTTCATCTACAAATATGCCTAAAGGTATTTTCTTTTTTCTCTCCTCCTCTGGAATTTTATCCTTCATTTCAACTCTGTAGGTAATTTCCTTTTGTTGGAGCAAAAATAAGGAAGGATCTGGAATTCCCTGTAATCTACCAAAGTATGTGGGACAGGGAGAAAGGATTTCAACGAAAGAAAAACCTTTATGTTTAAGAGCCTTCTTTGTTATGTTTAATAGATGAAGATAAAAAAATACTGCTCCTCTTGCGATGAATGTAGCATTGGCACCCTTTAAGAGTTCCACTGAATCAAAAGTGGGTTCGTATTTTCCATAAGGAGATGTAGTTGCGTAGGCACCAAGGGGAGTAGTGGGTGAAGCCTGACCACCTGTCATACCATATATCATATTGTTGAACAAAAAGACTTTTATATCCAGATTTCTTCTTGCAGCATGTATCATGTGGTTTCCACCAATTCCAACTCCATCTCCATCTCCTGTTATCACAACTACATGCTTATCTTTATTTGAAAGTTTTACTCCTGTTGCAAAGGCAAGTGCTCTTCCATGAAGTGAGTGAAGGGAATCTGTATTTACGTATCCAGGGATTCTTGAAGAGCATCCTATTCCAGAAACCATAATTATATCCTCCTTTCTCCAGTCCATCTCTGCAAAGGATTCAAGAATAGCTCTTAGACCAATTCCAAGTCCACATCCAGGACAAAAGATAGTAGGAAGTCTTTCCCAGTCAAGATAATCCCTCCAATTCATTTTATCACCTCTAATATTTTATTTTCTATTTCTTCTGGAGGTATAACACTTCCCCTTACAAAATTCATGGGATAAACTTTTGTTCTATTTTTCATAATTCTCTCTATATCAAGATAGAGTTGTCCTTTATTCAGCTCCACTACAAAAACAAATTTTGTCTCTGAAAGCATCTTCCTTATTCTTTCCTCATCTAATGGATTGAGAGTTATAAGTCTCAAAAAGCCGGCTTTAATACCCTTTTTCTCCAGTTTCCTCTTTACTTCCTTTATTACAGTACCCATAATTCCAAAGGAGACAAGGATGAGATCCTTACCCTCGGTTTCTTCCTCGTAATAGAAAAGCTTCTTTCTATATGAATATACTTTTCTTAAGAGATGATCTATTAGCCTTTGAGCATTTTCCTCATCAGCATTTGGGAATCCATACTCATCATGAAAAAGACCTGTGATTTTAACTCCTTTACCATCTCCAAGATGAGGAGCAGATATTAAATCTTCCTCAAAATTATATGGTTTATCAGACTTGGGGAGAGGAGAAAAATCAAATTTATAAGGAGGATTACTTCTTTCCATTTCAGCTCTCATATGGGCAATAGTCTCATCTGAGAGTATTATAACTGGATTTCTAAAATACATGGATATATCCAGTGAAAATCGGGTTAGCCAGTAGAATTCCTGGATACTTCCTGGAGAAAAAACAATTATTGGATGATCTCCATGAGTCCCCCATTTAGATTGCATGTAATCTCCCTGCCCTACATGGGTCGGGAGTCCTGTGGAGGGGTCTCCTCTCATTACATTTACTATCACACAGGGGCTTTCTACCATACATGCAAAGCTCAAGCCTTCCTGCATAAGGGAAAATCCTGGACCAGATGTGGCAGTTAAAGCCTTTTTGCCAGATAACCCAGCAGCAGTGATTACAGCAATAGAAGAAATCTCATCTTCCATCTGAATAAACGCTTTTCCCCTCTTTGGCATTTCTCTGGAGAGTACTTCTAAAATTTCACTTGAGGGAGTTATTGGATAACCTGCAAAAAGATCGAGTCCTCCATCTAATGCTCCAATTGCACTGGCTTCGTTTCCCTGATATAACCTTTTCATTTTTCTTTCACCTCAATTGCAAAGTCAGGACAAAGATTTTCACAAATGTTGCAACCTATGCAGGAATCTTCAAATTTTACATATACTATCCCCCTTTCATCAATATCAAATACCTTCTTCGGACAAACCCTTACACATATCTGGCACTCTTTACAAAGATTCTTATCAATTACAACACTGAAAGATTTTTTTGTTTTTACACTCATAATAATCCTCCCCTCCGTATTATTTTATCTAAGTTTTTGTTTCCCATCATCTGTTTCATCATCTTAAAATTTTTAAGAAGTTTATTTATCTCATTGACACTTGTTCCAGACCCCATGGCAATTCTTCTCTTTCTACTTCCATCTATAATTTCGGGATGTTTCCTTTCCCGTTTTGTCATTGATTGAACAATTGCCTTCATCCTTTTTATTTCCTTTTCGTCTACATTAAATCCAGCCGGTACTCCAGGTATGTGGGAAAGAAGGGAAGAAAATCCTCCCATTTTTTCTATTGTTTCCATCTGGGATAAAAATAGATTTAAATCAAATTTCTCCATTTTCTTTATGGTTATTTTCTCTCTCTCCTCCTTTACTCTTTCTATCTTTTTAATAAGTCCCTTTATATCACCAAATCCCATTATCCTCCCTGCAAAGCTTTCTGGATCAAATTCAGAAAAATCTTCCATCTTTTCTCCTGTACCAATAAATTTTATTGGTACTCCTGTAACAAATTTCATGGAAAGAATAGAACCACCCTTGGAGTCTCCATCTACTTTTGTTGCAATAATTCCGGTAAGCCCCACTTTTCTTTTAAATTCTATAGCAATATCAACACTTCCCTGGCCAAGCAATGCTGAGGCAACAAGAAGGGTTTCTTTTGGTTTTATTTCATCTCTTATATCTTTAAGTTCCTGCATCATCTCTTTATCTATGTGAAGCCTACCCGGGGTGTCATAGATAATAAAATCTATGCCATTCTTTTTGGAGAAATTTTTGGCTTTCTTTATCAAAGAGTATACATTTTTGTTCTCTTCAAAGAAGAATTTACTTTCAACTTTTTCAGATATCTCTTTTAGCTGTTCTATAGCTCCAGGTCTTTTTAAATCAAGTGGGACAAGCAGAACTCTATATCCTCTCCTCTGAAGATAAAGGGCAAGTTTTCCGCTGGTGGTAGTTTTACCGCTACCTTGGATTCCAAATAGAATAATCTCTGTTGGGGGAATGGAAGATATCTTTAATGGATATGTTTTTCCGAGAATTCTAATTAATTCTTCATAGAGAATCTTTGTCATTTGCTCCTGAGGAACGAGGGATTTTAACGACTCTTCCTTCTCGGCTTCTTTCTTTACCCTTCTAAGTATTTCTTTTGCTACTTTTATATTAACATCTGAAGAGATAAGGATTTTTTTAAAAAACTCAAGACCATCCTCTATATCCTTTTTTGTTAGAAGACCCTTTCTCCCAAATCTATCCAGAAATTCCTTTATTCCAGAAGAAATTTTGTCGAACATCTTTATTTAAAATAACATTAAACTAAGTTAATG
>QMOO01000060.1 GCA_003648245.1 Caldisericota bacterium | reverse complement strand
GAATTATATCTAAATTATTAAATTTTCCCTTTAATCTACTAATTGTCTCTTCAGAGGCAATTTCTTCTTTTTTTCTTATAATCTTTCTCAGATTATTCTCCAGGGAAGTCTTTAAATACTTTCCGGTGGATAACTCATCTAAATTTAACCTGCTCACTTTTAAGACAAGGCTGTTGATTTCACTTTTTATTTCATCTTCCGGGATCCCCATGGAGGAAAATTTTTTTATCTCATAATTAAAAAGCGGTTTAAATTTCTCAAAAATTTCGTATATCTCCATGCTGTCTCCTTTCATAAAGGTATAAGTCTTAAACTTACTTTTTGGGTATTTTAGACCGGATTAAAACCTGAAAATCCTATCTCCCCTTCTTTCCTCTTTGGATTTGGTTTTAATTTTATAATCCCCATTTTTTTCAAGTTCTCTATAATGTTTCCAATCTTTCTGTATGTATATTTCTCTCTTAAATCTTTGTACCCGATTTCTATAAATTTATTAGATTCTATAAAAAATAGATACTGGATTATATTTGATACTCCCTCTGGAGCATCCCTATTTTTATCAATATATAAATCAATTATATCAACCTTCGGAACCTCTTCTTCTTTAAGCTCTTTATTTTTCACAAGGATGTCAAATTTTTCCATGAGCTCCTTGGTTTCTTTGTGGTTTTTCACAAGCACTATTGCTACATCTGAATCATACTCTATGTCTCCTCCGCCAGTAGAGTGAAACATTGTTGGTCTCTCAATTCCCTCTTCATCAAGTTTACAACCTTCCTTGTCAAGGGCTGACACTGCAACTATTGGACAATTCAATTTTAGCGAAAGCATTGCAATTTTTCCTGAAATCTCGTCGACCTTTTCTTCAAGAGTTAGATTCAAATTTTCTGTTGGAATCTTTTGAATATAGTCAAGAAATAAAACAACTTTATCTGTTCTATGGGATTGCATAATATTGTAAGTATGGGCTTCTATTTTCTCCAGCGTATCGTTTCTCGTTCCCTCCACTATGTATAGAAAGGATGTTAATTCCTGTAGTAATTCATAGGAATTTTTGAGTTTCTCTATATTCTCTTCACTCAGGTCTCCAGAGAGTATAGTTACGGGGTTTATCATGGCTTCCTGGGAGAGAATTCTCAGTGAGAGGATCCTTGCTGTTTGTTCCCAGGAGTAGAAAAGGACAGGAATTCTATCATTTTTTATAATATTTAGTGCAAGGTGAAGGAGGAAGTTGGTTTTTCCTCTTCTTGGAGCACCTGCAATGGCATAGTAGAATCCAGGTCTTAAACCAAGCAAAGTTTTATCAAGGGAAGAGAAGGGTTCAATACTATAACCATGAAATATTCTTTTCCCTTCCAGTTCCTTTATTATTGTGTCCATATGTTTTACAGATGGAACAAGTTTTTTAATAAGCCTCTCTCTTGCTATATCGTGTAATTTCTCTGCAGTCTCTGCTGCAAATTGGGCAATGTCTTCGGCTTTGTGTGGTCCTCTCCTTTCTACAAAATCTTTCATGTCCAGTGAAATTTCTATAAGTTTTCTTTCTCCGTGTCTTATCTTTAAAATATCTATATATGAGATTATCACCGCGAGGGGTGGTGGTTCAATTTTTTCTATTTCGTCAAGAGTTTTCTGTATTTCATTATCCAGCAGCCCCTTCTTTTCAAGTTGCCTTTTTACAGTTTCAAAATCTATAACACCAATTTCTGCTCTTCCTTCATATATGTCAAGAACTGCCGATAGGATCAGTTTCGTCTTGGAATTTTCAAAATAATCTGGATTAAACCCTTCAGAGAAAGCTCTGGATATTGTAAAATTATCTGCAATGAACCCCTTTAGAATCTTTTTTTCAAGTTCTTCACTCATGGTTTCATTATACAATATTTCAAAACAAAAGAAACAATTTATTTTCTTTTATATCTAAAATTTGGAAGGATTGGTTTATAAAATTAGGAGGTGAAAAAGATGAAGAAAATCATAATAATGACTTTGATCATCTTACTACTCGCTTCAGGCTTTTGGGTAAAGCGGGTAGAGGGAGCTTTAACAGGTGTGACATTTACTGCTGTAAATCCTGGTGGACAGAATGCGCAGGGCGATGATACCGCAGGTAACACAGGTGCCCACTGGCAGGTTACAATAGACTTTGATGACAATGGAAATCTTCTAAAAAATGGAGACAAAATAACAATTACGTTTCCATCTGGATTTGATTTCTCCTCTTCTACAATAAATTTAACCTCTTTTGGGAGTGTCACCGTCTCCACTTCATCTCATTCAGGAAACACTATCATTATTGATATCACAAGTGATCAGAATTCTGGTGAGACAGGAAGCGTAACTGTTGATATAACAAATGCAAAAAACCCAACTCTTGCCGGGAACATGACAGGAACAGTGAAGGTTGATTACAATTCAGTATCAGCCAGTGAAACAAGGAGTGGAAGTATTTTAATCATTCCTGACCTTATATCAAATATCACAATAAATCCGCATCCTTGGTATATGTCAATAGGAGAGACCAAAACATTCATAGCAGAGAGTTTCGACCAGTTTGGAAATAAAAGGACAGGTGTGCTTGGTTTATATGGGTGGGAGGATAAATTCAATTGGGAAATTGAACTTAATACTCCGCCCACAGGATCTGGTGTCTTTACCACCTCAGCCAATAATGTAGATGAAGTGACAATTCAGGCAACAGACTGGGGACATTTTAGGTTGAAAGCCTTTTATCCTCCCAGTGGTCCACCTTACACCATCTGGGGAGCTTCAGATGTCTATGTAAGGAGTTATGTTACTCCTGCAAGGGTTTATGTTAATCCCCCATATGCCGGGAGTCCTGCTGAATACGAGATAAGATTTTCACTTGGTCCAGGTGGAGGGCTTGTTGGCGGTGTTGATTGGATAGAGATAACTTTTCCATATAACACATATGTTCCTTCAGGGATCTGGTATTATGATGTTTTAATCAATGGATATCCGGCAATTACCCATTATGTTTATGGAAGAACGGTAAGAATTACAGTTCCTTATACCTTTTCAGGAGGGGCATACATAGTGGTAACTTTCCCTCTTGAAGCAGGGATTACAAATCCAACTCGTTCAGGTACATACAGATTAAGAGTTTCTACGTCCAAGGAGCCAACTGTTGTAAGTTCATATCCATATGTAATATACTCGTCTGTCATATCAAGGCCGAAGGTTGAAGTTATCCCAAATGTAGTTACCGCAACAGCTGAGTACACTATCACTTTCAAAACGGGACCATCTGGAAGCCTTAGAGAGCATTTCGATATTATTAGTGTGAAATTCCCATCTGATACTTATGTTCCAGATTTAATAAGTGAAGAGGATGTAAAGATAAATGGCTTTGACGCTTATGAGGTTTCAACTTCAGGAAGAAAGGTAACAATAAAGTTGCCCGTGAATATTGAGCCAAAAGAGGAAGTGGAGATAGTTTTTACGAAACAATGTGGTATAAAGAACCCTACAGAGCCTGGGAACTATTATTTAAGTGTTGCAACAAGCAAGGAACCCACCTATGTTACTTCTTATTACTACAAGATTGTTGAATCTATGATTAAAAACCTTTTAGTTAGTGTAAATCCCTCTGTAACAAAGGTTGAGGCAGAATACAGAATAAGCTTTACCACAGGGGAACATGGAGCTCTTGAGGAGGGAGATAAAATTTACATTAAGTTTCCTCCTTATACAAAACTGCCAGATTCAATTGATAAGCACCTGATAACAATAAATGGTGAAATATTAGACAAATCTCCAGGAATTAATAAAACTGAAAGATTGATCACCATAAAAACCCCAACCAGTTTTGGAGATGAAGAAGAAATTGTTATAATTATTTCAAGGGAGGCAGGTATAAAAAATCCGGGAATTCCTGGTTCTTATAAACTCAAAGTCTGGACAGAGAGAGAGCCCACAGAGGTCTTATCAAATTCTTATACTCTTACTGAATCAAAGATTACCCCTGTCTCTGTAAAAGTCACACCACCTACTGTGGGTAGAAATCTATCCTTTGAAATCAAGTTTAAGACAGGTCCTGGTGGTTCAATGAGAGAAGGAGAATACATCTATATTAGATTTTCTAAAGAAATAGATTTACCCCCCTATATTCCCAAAGAATATGTGAAGGTTAAAGGTATCACCCTCACCTCCAATGTATCTATTAGTAATAATTTACTAACTATTAAGACACCTATTCCTGTAGCCAGAGAAGAAGAGGTCACAGTTGTTATACTTAATGATGCAGGAATAAAGATAGGAGAAGAAGGAGAATATTCTCTATGGGTATATACTTCGAGGGAAACAGAAGAGGTGCTGATGCCTTCTTTCCTTGTCTATCCTCCTCCTGCTACAGAGATATCAGTTTCACCAGAAGCACCAGATGGAATGAATGGCTGGTACAAAACAACACCTATCATCGAGCTTAAAGCAAAATCAAAGTATGATAAAAATCCTGACATTTTCTATAGATGGGATAAGGAAGCGTGGAATAAGTATACAGGCGTAATTACTCCTCCAGAGGGAGTACATGTGCTTTACTATTTTGCAAGAGACCATCTTGGAAGTGAAGAACTACCAAAGAGCCTTGTTTTTAAATTGGATACTACGCCACCTGTTATAATGAATTTGAATATAAGAGAAGGAATGTATGTAAATACAGAAAATATAGATATCACAGGCAATATTTCAGAATCCCTTTCTGTCCTTCTTATTCAGGGTAAAAGAGTTCCTATTGGTTCAAGTGGTTTCTTTAAAGCAAATGTCTCTCTTAACGAAGGGACAAACAGTATATCCTTTGTTGTGATTGATGTTGCAGGGAATAGAACTTTCAGGGGAGTTAAAATTATAAGAGATACAATTCCCCCAGACATAGAGATTGAGTATCCTGCACCCTGGATTACAGTTCATACAAAAGTCATTGAGGTAAAGGGTAAGACAGAGCCAGGAGTGGAACTTAAGGTAAACGGGAAGCCCATAACAGTGCGGGAGGATGGAAGGTTTACAGGAGAGGTAAAACTGGAGAGGAGCGGAACGAATGCCTTAGAATTTGTTGTCAAAGATAAAGCAGGAAACATTACACGAGAAAGTGTTGCTGTTATACTTATTCTTAAAGTAAGGATAGAACTCTTTATAGGAAAAAGAGAAGCCTTTGTAAATGATATGAGAAAGGTGCTCGATTATCCACCATTTATATACAAAGACAGGACGATGGTGCCACTAAGGTTTATATCTGAAGGTTTTGGAGCAGATGTGGAGTGGGATCCTGTTGTAAGAGTTGCCACCATAACTTTCTCAAATGAAGAGAAAGTCGTCATAAAAGTTTCTCCAGGTTCTAATGTAGCTTCCCTAAATGGCAAAGCTTATATAATGGATGTAGAGCCAGTAATAAAGGAAGGGAGAATATTTGTTCCCATCAGATTCGTTGCTGAAGCGTTCGGATCAGATGTAAAATGGTTTTTAGAAGAGAGAAAAGTTGTTATAATTTATCCAAGAGGAGGGTAAAATCCTTGATTTTTTGTGAAATAAAGAGTAAAAATAGGTTAAGAAAGTTAGGAGGATTTAGAAAATGAAAAGGAGGTTTATATTATGAAAAAAGGAAGGGAAATCCTTCTTACGATTGTGATTTTATCCCTTTTATTTGTATGGGTGCCAAAGGTGTATGGTGGTCCCGCCACACATTTTCAGGTTATAGTTCCATCCACTGCGAAAATTGGAGTTCCATTTAATATAACCATAAAAGCTCTTGATGCAAATGGTCTTATTGATGCTGGATATACAGGCACTGTAAATCTTACAGTAAACTCTTCTGTTGGACTAACCATTTCTGCCTCAACACCAGCTCTTCCATATACCTTTGTAGCAGCAGATGCTGGAGTTAAAACTTTTCAAATTACTCTTTCAGGCTCAAACATATCAACTCCTTGGAATACAGCAACCATTACTGCGCAAGACACAGGAACTCCAAGTATAAATGGGATATCATCGGGATTTCAGGTAACTGGTGGAGTGCCAGATCATTTTAAGATAGATTTATCTTCTACAAATATAACTGCTGGTGATTCCATAACATTTACTGTCACAGTACAGGATGCAAACAACAATACTGTTGGAGATTATAACCAAACAGTCATATTTACATCTTCAGACCCTCAAGCGGTCTTCTCTCCATCAACTTATACATTTATTCCTGCCGATAACGGTATTCACACCTTTGTAAATGGAGTTACTTTAAAGACGGCAGGAAGTCAAACAATAACTGTCTCTGATAGCTCCGTATCTTCTACATCTGCTACTATAACTGTAGGTTTTTCCACGCTCCACCATTTTAATATTACTGCATCAACACTAACACCTACAGCAGGAGCCACATTCGATATTACTGTCACAGCAGTGGATGAGTATAACAATACAATAACAAACTATCTTGGGACTGTTCATTTTGCAACGACAGATCCAAATACAAGCGTATCTTTACCCCCAGATTCTTCTCTTCCAGGTGGTACTAATACATTTGTTGGTGGAGTAATTCTATGTACTGCAGGACCTCAAACCATATATGTTGAAGATACCTCAAATTCTTTAATCAAGGGAAGTTTAACCCTCAATGTTCAACCTGAACCGCTAGCGTCATGCAGTTTTCAGTTTGATCCCATTGGTCCGCAGACGAGAGGTAACCCGTTCTCTGTAACAATAAAAGTTGTTGATAGTTTTGGGAATGTAAATCAATCCTTCAGTGGTATAGGATTTAATGCAGATCTGACATCGTCCGCGGGAACCGTCACCCCATCAACTGTAGGTCCATTCTTGAATGGCGTCTGGTCTGGAAATATAACTTTGGATACAGCAAGTAACACTATGACAATTACTGCTTCTGATCCTGGGCTAACTGTTGGGAATGGAACATCCAATACATTTACTGTTTCTGACCCAGATCCAGCAAGTTTCGTCTTTGATCCAATACCTGATCAGAGCATTGGAAACCCTTTCCAGATAACAGTTAAGGCTGTGGATGGTTCAGGAAGGATTGTTGCTTCCTGGAGTGGTAATGTCAAACTTTTTGTTTCTACTTCAGGAGGAACAGTTACACCCAATATT
>QMOO01000059.1 GCA_003648245.1 Caldisericota bacterium | reverse complement strand
GTCTACAGTAGATAACTTCTTGAAAAGATTAATTAAGTTGATAAAATCATAGATAGAGTTATTTTTAAGGAGGGAAGAATGATTGATGTTAACAATCTGAGGCCAGGAGTTACTTTTGAACTTGACGGTCAGGTTTACATCGTTATAAGTTTTTTACACGTAAAACCAGGTAAAGGATCCGCATTCGTAAGAACAAAAATAAGAAATATCGAAACAGGAACTGTAATCGAAAAGACATTTAGAGCTGGAGAAAAAGTAAAAGAAGCCTTTTTAGAGCACAAAGATGTTCAGTATCTTTATAATGATGGTTCAACCTTCTATTTTATGGATAACAAAACATTTGAACAGATAGAAATTCCCGCAGATTTTATAGAGGAGGAAAAGTATTTCTTAAAAGAGGGTATGAACCTTTCAATGCTTTTCTATAAAGGAAGAGCTATTGGAGTTGAACTTCCAACATATGTGGAACTGGAAGTGGTTGAAACAGAACCAGGCCATAGAGGAGATACGGCACAGGGTGGAGGAAAACCAGCAATATTAGAAACTGGATTGAAGGTACAGGTGCCTTTCTTTATTGAAAGAGGAGAGGTTGTAAAGGTGGACACAAGGACCGGTAAGTATATTGAAAGAGTGGGGAAGAAGGGATGAGTATGGACTTCATTGTTTCAGATCAAGCTATAATTCAAATAATTGGGGATACACTCAAAGAGTTTGAGGAAATAGAAGGACTTGGCTCTGATTTTGCAAAGGAATTTATAGATATATTTGATAGAGAAGAGGTAAAGAGGGGCATAAAAATAAAAAGAGAAAATGGCAAAATATTCATAGATTTACTATTGAGGGTTTACTACCTTTCAGAGATTTCAAAGATAGCAAAAACAATCAGAGAAAGGGTTGAAGAGAATCTTGAAAAACTCACAAATTGCAAGCTTGAGGAGATCAACATATATGTTATAGATGTTAAAGACAAAAGTGAAACATAGAGAAATAGGAAGAGAAAAAGCACTGCAACTTCTTTACCAGAGAGAACTTTCAAGATCTGAAATTGACAAAGTGATTGATTATTTCGAGTTTGGAGAAATACCCGACGATGCCGTTCTGTATGCGATAGATCTTTTTGAGAAAATAGAAAAAAATAAAGAAGAAATAGATGAAGTTATAAAAAATCACCTGATAAAATGGGAATGGAATAGAATACTTCCTGTGGACAGAAATATATTAAGAATAGGAACCTACGAACTTCTTTATAGGAAAGATATACCTACAGGAGCTATAATAGATCAGGCAGTTAGGCTGGCAAAGAGGTTTGGTGGTTATGAAGATTCCTTTAGATTTATAAATGGAATTCTTGGTAGAATTGCTGACGAGGTGAGGAGTGAAGAAAAGGATAGAAGTTAAAATTTATGGTATAGTGCAGGGAGTGGGTTTCAGGTTTTATGCCCAGTTTCGTGCCCTTGAGCTGGGTATAAAGGGTTATGTGAAGAACAACTTCGATGGAAGTGTAACCTTTGTGGGAGAAGGGGATGAAGAGGATTTAAAGAAGATGGTTGAGTATCTAAAAAAGGGACCCACAGGAGCTGTTGTTCAAAAAATAGATATTGACTGGAAGGAAGCAAAAGACGAATTTAAAGATTTCAGGATAAGGCTATGATGAGGGAAGAATTTATTGAATTTCTTAAACAGAAAAAGAAAATTGTTGATGAAGAACTGGATAGAATTCTTGAGGGAATAAAGACAAGTCCAATATATCCAGCCATTTCCTATTCTATTAAGAGTGGTGGAAAAAGATTGAGACCTGTGCTTCTTATAGCTTCTTATTCCTCTTTCAAGGAGGAACATGAAGAGAGGACTTTCCCATTTGCTGTTGGTATTGAACTGATTCACACATACTCCCTCATTCACGATGACTTACCTGCAATGGATAACGCAGATACAAGAAGAGGGAAACCTTCTTTACATAAAGTTTTTGGTGAGGATCTCGCAATCTTATCTGGAGATGCTCTTCTAACCCTTGCTTTTGAGGTTATGAGCAGTGTGGATTCCATAAAACCAGAACTTACATTAAGGTGCATAAACGAAATAGCAAAGAATGCTGGTATTGAAGGAATGGTTGGCGGGCAGGTTATGGATGTAATGACCTCTCCAGATGAAACTGATGAGGAGCTTATATATTATATACACTCTAAAAAAACAGGAGCATTAATAAAAACTGCATTAAAGATCGGTGCTATCCTTGCTGAGAGAGGCGAGGAAGAGATAGCTGTAGTTGAAAAGTTTGGTGAAAAAGTCGGATTAAGCTATCAGGTTCTTGATGACATAGAGGATGCAAAGAAAGGAACTGAAGACGAGAATAGACTCACATTCCCCAAGATGTTTGGTATAGAAAAGTCAAAGGAAGTTGCATCCAATTTATTAAACGAAGCTCAAGATGTGTTGAAAGAATTGTCCCTTAAAAATAACATACTTTTCTCATTTGTGAGGTATCTAAAATCATGGCTATCTTAGATAAAGTTAACTATCCAGAGGACTTAAAAAAGTTAAGTATATATGAACTCAGACAACTATCTGAAGAGATAAGAGATTACATAAAAAGGGTTGTGGGTGAAGAGGGAGGACACCTTGCATCAAATCTTGGAGTGGTAGAACTTACAATATCACTTCTTTACACATTAAATCCTCCAGAGGACAAAATAATGTTTGATGTGGGTCATCAATGTTACACCTACAAGATTCTAACTGGAAGAAAAGAACAGTTCCCCAAGATAAGAAAGAGTAACGGTATCTCAGGATTTATCGCTCCAGATGAAAGTGAATATGATCTATTTTATGTTGGACATGCTTCCAACTCCCTTTCACTGGTTCTTGGTCTTGCTACAAGCAGGGACCTTAAAGGAGAAAAATACAAAATAGTGGATGTTATAGGAGATGGTGCTTTAACCGGTGGTGAAGCATGGGAAGCACTTAACAACCTGGGACACTTAAAAAAGGATGTAATGATTGTGTTAAATGACAACGAGATGTCCATAGCAAAAAATGTAGGTGCTATATCAAGTTACTTCTCAAAGCTTAGAGCTCAAAAACCTTATAGAAATGCTGTAAAGAGCATAAATGAAAAACTCTCTAAAAGGGGAAAACTTGGAAAAAGCGTGGTTGACTTCCTTGAAAAAACGAAACTTATACTAAAGCAGGCCATAATACCCGGAATGCTTTTTGAAGAACTCGGAATCCTTTACTTTGGTCCATTTGACGGACACAATATTCCTCTACTTATAGAGGTCTTCTCAATAATCAAAGATTTAGATGTTCCAAGGATTGTTCATGTTATCACCAAGAAGGGAAAGGGTCTTTCCTTTGCAGAGGAGAATCCAGAAGTTTATCACTCATCACCTGCCTTTTTGAAAGAGATTAAAAAGAAAAAGACCTTTTCAAAAGTCTTTGGCGAAGAGATGGTGAAAATTGGAGAAAAAAGAAAAGATGTGGTTGCCATCACTGCTGCAATGGAGCTTGGCACGGGACTTAAAGATTTCAAGGAAAGGTTTCCAGAAAGATTTTTTGATGTGGGAATTGCAGAGCAACACGCTGTAAGTTTCGCTTCGGGACTCTCAAAAGGTGGAACAATCCCTGTTGTAGCAATATACTCAACTTTTCTCCAGAGAGCACTGGACCAAATAATTCTTGATGTTGGACTTCAGAAAAATAAGGTGATATTTGCAGTGGATAGGGCGGGACTTGTACCTGGAGATGGACCAACTCATCAGGGAATTTTTGATCTCTCATACTTTTCCTTCTTTGAAGATTTCATTCTCATGAGTCCAAAAGATGGAAACGAACTTTCTCTTATGCTTGACTTTGCTCTTCAGACAAAGAATACATGTGTGATAAGGTATCCGAAGGATAGCGCAGACAACCTCCCCATAAACACTGATTTAACACCATACAGAGCAGAAGTGTTATCAGAGGGAGATGATTTATTAATAATCTCTCTTGGAAAAATGTCCTATTATGCCTATAACATCCTTGAGTCTCTTCATAAAGAAGGTATATACCCGATGGTTTTGAATATGAGATTTGCAAACCCGCTTGATATTGATACTGTATTAAAGTATGCCAGGAAAACAAAAAGGGTATTAATTGTTGAAGATCACTTCAAGTTTGGTGGTATCGGGATAAGGATCAAACCTATTTTAATGGATATATCTGGAATAAAAATAAAACATCTTGCAGTATCTGAAACATATCCTCCTGTGGGAACAAGGGAAGAACTATTAAAGAGGTACAAACTTGATGAAAAGGGAATAAAGGAGGAGTGTGAAAGGATAGTTGGAAAGAAAGTATCGACTTGACAAATATCTCGTCAAGATAGGTTTATTTCCCTCAAGGGAAAAAGCAAAAGCAGCAATTAAGAATGGGGAGGTTTATGTGGATGGAAAACTGATTACAAAAGGTGGGGTGTATATAAGAGAAAGTTCAAAAATAGAGGTATTAAGTCCAAAGATTTATGTGAGTAGAGCAGGTGAAAAATTAAAGGAGGTGGTTTTTTTCTTTAATATAGAAATTCAGAATAGGGTCGCATTGGATATTGGTGCAGGCACAGGAGGGTTTACAGAGGTTCTACTCGAAAATGGAATAAAGAGGGTGTATGCAGTTGATGTTGGAAAAGGAGTTATCCACAAAAGAATAAGAGAAAATCCAAGAGTGGTTGTAATGGAGGGAGTAAATGCAAGATACCTATCCGAAGAAGACATACCCGAAAAAATAGACATAATAACAGAGGATACATCATTTATATCCAGTAAACTTATAATTCCAAATGTAAAAGGGTTTTTAAAGAGTGGGGGAGATTATATCCTTCTTATAAAACCACAATTTGAGGGAAAGAGGGGTTCTACAACAAAAGGTGTGGTTAAAGATTTTTCCATTCATAAAGAGATATTAATTGATATACTTAATTTTATTAAAGAGGAGGGCTTTCATCCTGTTGGAATAATTCCTTCACCTGTAAAAGGAAAGGAAGGAAACATTGAGTATCTTCTGTATATGAAAAAGAACAAAATAGATATAGAGTTGCCACTCTCTGAGATTGCTGAGAGTGCAATAAATAAAGCAAAGGAGAAATTTTATGAAGATAGGAATTTGTTTTAAAGACACTCATGAAGCAAAAATTTTATCCAGTGAAATTGAGGAATTCTTAAGAGAGAGGGGGATTGATGTATTTTTCCCTGAAAAGGATGGTGTTGAAAAAGACTCCTTGATACTCTCCTTGGGAGGAGATGGAACACTTCTTAGAGCATTCCACTTTGCTTTTCCATATGATGTTCCAATACTGGGAATAAACCTCGGAAGCATGGGTTTTCTCACTGATGTGGAAAAGGAAGATGTTTTCTCCTCTCTTGAAAAGTTACTATCCGGGAAATTCTGGATTGAAGAGAGAGTGGTGGTTGAATGCGAATTAAAGAGAGGAGGTAAGAATCTGGGAAAATTTTACTCTTTTAATGACTTTGTCATAGCAAGGGACATATTCTCTCCAATAATTGTTCTTGAAATATTTGTGGATGGGAAGTTTGCAGGAACCATAAAAGGGGATGGTGCAATTGTTTCAACTCCAAATGGTTCAACTGCATACTCCCTTTCAGCAGGTGGGCCAATTGTCTCTCCAAGGAGTGAGGTTTATATATTAACAACACTTTGTTCTCATAAATTGACATCAAGACCCCTTGTTTTATCTGATAAAGAGAAACTCTCAATAACACTTATAAACTCTCCCGGGGAAACATATTTTATTGAAGATGGAAGAAAAAGAGAGATTCTTGTAAGTGGTGATTACATGCAGTTTTTTAGATCAAAGAGGAACGCAAAACTTGTAAGATTGAAGGAGAAGAATTTTTACGATGTCTTAAATTCTAAATTTCACTGGGGAGATTGATGGAGGATATATGGCTTAAATGGTTTAAAGAGGGGTTAAGGAACTTTAGAATAGAGCTAACTGAAAATGAGATTATAAAATTTAGAGATTATCTTAATTTAATAAGGGAGTGGAATAAAAAATTCAATCTCACCGGCGAGAAAACAGAGGAAGCTATAGCTATAAAACAATTCCTTGATTCTCTTGTTCCCATCTATTGGAATAAAAATCTATCCTTTAAAGTTGGAATTGATATAGGAACAGGAGCAGGAATTCCTGGAATTCCTTTAAAGATCGCCCTTAAAGATATAAAAATGGTCCTTGTGGAATCCATGAGAAAGAGGTTTAATTTCCTTGAGCATTGCATAGAGTCTTTCTCGTTAGAGAATGTAATTCCAGTAAATAAAAGGGGGGAGGAATTATCTAGAGAGGAAAATTTTAGAGAAAGCTTTGATGCTGTTTTTGCAAGATGGGTTTTAAAAATTCCGGGTATATTTGAAATTTCTATACCCTTTGCAAAAGTTAAGGGAAGAATTTTTCTCTGGAAGGGAGTGGATGAAATAGAATTAATTAAGAGTGAGGAATTATTTATAAATGAGCTGGGGGGAGAGATAGAGGATATTTTTGTTTACAGACTTCCTTATTTTGAAAGTGAGAGAGCTCTTTTAGTTATAAAAAAGGTAAAAGAGACTCCAGATCAATTTCCAAGAAAATGGAAAGTAATTAAGTCTTTAGGTTCTCAACAAGATAAACGCCGAAGAGAATAAGTAAAGCCCCTATAAGAAGGTTTATGGTAAAAGATTCCTTTAAAAAAACTATACCGAGGAAGGTAGCAAAGATAGGAACAATATAGCCTATTTGAGATGATTTTGTGGCACCAGTTTTATCTATAAGATAGAAGAATATACTATAACCAAGTACAGAACCTACAATTGCAACATAGAGAACAGAAAAACCTGCGCTCATAGTTAATCTTGAAGTGTTGGGATACTCCAGGACAAAAACAAATGGAAAAGAGAAGACAAAACCAAATAACAGGAAGTAAAAGGTGGCTCTTAAAAAGTCCATTCTCTCTGAAAGTTTCCGAATTAAAATAGTTCCCAATGCGTAAAACATTGACGCAATAAGTATGAGTATCTCCCCTATCAACAAATTCTTGGATGAATAGTTAAGTCGGTGATAGAAAAGAATAAAGACACCAAAAAATCCAATTCCAATACCAACTAATTTTAACATGGTTATCTTCTCATCCTGAAGAAGAAAGTGGGCAATTATAAG
>QMOO01000058.1 GCA_003648245.1 Caldisericota bacterium | reverse complement strand
TTCTTCTTATGTTTTTAATGAGAGAGAGGGGAACTTTCTTTATTCTTCCTTTTTTGGTAAACATTAATAGATATTTTCCTTTAGTTAAATCCCCTGTCAAAACACAGGTAACTCTCTCATCTGGATCAAGGGATAGAAGAAGATGGACTGCCTCACCTTTACTCTCTCTTAGACCCTCAGGAATTTCGTACACGTTGAGTTTATAAACCTTGCCGAAATCTGTAAAAAATAGAGCAGACTTGTGGTTTGATGTGAAGAAGATATCCTTTAAAGAATCACCTTTGCCAAGCTTTATTCCTTTTGTACCCTTACCACCTCTTCTCTGTATGGAGAAGTGTTTCATGGAGGTTCTCTTTATGTAACCCTCTTTTGTTAAAAATATAATTACCTCTTCATCTGGAATCATATCCTTTATATCAATCTCTTCCCTCTCTTCAAGGCTTATCTCTGTCTTTCTCTTATCTCCAAATCTCTTCTTTATGTCAAGAAGCTCCTTTTCAATGACTGAAAGAAGTATGTCTCTATCTGAAAGAATCTTTTCTAATTCAGATATCTTTTTCTCTTTATCTTTAATCTCCTTTAAGAGCTTCTCCCTCTCCAGAGAAACCAGTCTTGAAAGTCTCATATCCAGTATGGCGTTTGCCTGTTCCTCGCTTACCTTTAAAAGGGAGATGAGTTTACTTTTTGCCTCGTTTTTATCCTTTGAGCTTCTTATGAGTTTCACCGTTTCATCAAGATTCTCTATGGCTATCTTTATACCCAGAAGTAGGTGAATCTCCTTTTTCTCTTTGTTTAACTCAAAGATTGACCTTCTTGTAATTACCTCTTCCCTGAAGGAGAGGAATGTAGTCAACGCTTCTCTTATGGAGAATAATTTTGGTCTCCCAGCAATAAGTGCAACAAAGTTTACAGGAAACGAGGTTTCAAGTTGAGTATACTTAAAAAGTTTGTTTTCAAATACATGGGTATCCACTTTTCTTTTAAGATCTATAACAACCCTTATTCCTTCCTTGGAAGATTCATCTCTTATATCATCAATCTCCTTTAACTTTCCTATTTTAACCAGAGTAACTATCTTTTTTATAAGTTCAGATTTATTAACAAGGTATGGAAGTTCATAAATGATGTATCTCAAATGCTTTCCTACTCTCTCAAACCTTCCTCTACCCTTTATTATTACCCTTCCCTTTCCTGTTTCAAAATAATCCCTTATTCCAGAAACCCCAACTATCACACCCCTCGTTGGGAAATCTGGACCCTTAAGCACTTTCAGTATCTCGTCAGTTGATGCTTCCCTGTTTCTAAGTAGAATTAAAAGGGCGTCAACAACCTCACTTATATTGTGGGGAGGAATGTTTGTTGCCATCCCCACAGCAATTCCAGTTGCTCCATTTAAAAGGAGGTTGGGCAACTTTGCGGGAAGTACTACAGGTTCATTAAGAGAATTATCAAAGTTTGGCCTCATTGGGATTGTTTCTTTCTCAATATCCTGAAGAAGTTCCATGGAAATGGGTGCAAGCCTTACCTCTGTGTATCGCATGGCTGCTGGTGGATCACCATCTATACTTCCGAAGTTTCCATTACCTTCCACCAGCGGATATCTTAAGGAGAAATCCTGCGCCATCCTCACAAGCGCTTCGTATATTGGGCTGTCTCCGTGTGGATGGTATTTTCCCATGACCTCACCAACGATTCTTGCACTCTTTTTAAAAGCAGATCCCGGAAGATTTCCTACCTCTTTCATTGTGTAGAGAATTCTTCTCTGGACAGGTTTCAAACCATCTCTAACATCAGGAAGGGCGCGTGCTACAATCACACTCATAGCATATGAAAGATAGGATTCCTTAAGTTCTTTTTCAAACGGAGATACTATCTCTTTAGACATCTAAATCTTTCACCTCCAGTGCATGATCTTCAATAAATCTTTTTCTTGGCTCAACCTTCTCCCCCATAAGGATGTTTATTATCTCTTCTGCTCTCATGGCATCAAGGATCGTCACCCTTTTTAAAATTCTTTTCTTTGGATCCATTGTCGTATTGAAAAGATCATCAGGATTCATCTCTCCAAGACCCTTAAATCTTGTAATCATAAATCTCTTCCCTTCTTCCTTTATCTTTTCCATCTCCTTTGATAGTTCTTCATCGCTGTAGAGGTACTTAACCTCTCTACCAACCTTTAACCTGTAGAGAGGGGGAAGTGCCACATAAATGTGTCCTTCCTCAATAAGTTCTCTCGCATACTTCCAGAAGAAAGCAAGGAGAAGGGTTTTTATGTGAGAACCGTCCACGTCTGCATCAGTCATAATTATGATCTTGTCGTATCTTAGTTTTGTAATATCAAAATCTTCCAGTATTCCAGTGCCCAGAGAGGCGATTATACTCTTTATTTCCTCATTCTCAACCAGTTTAGCCACAGAGGATTTCATTGCGTTTAGTATCTTTCCTCTCAAAGGAAGAATTGCCTGAGTAACTCTGTCTCTTCCCTGCTTTGCGGAACCTCCAGCAGAATCTCCCTCTACAATGAAAAGCTCACTTTTCTTGGGATCATTCTCAGAGCAATCTGCCAGCTTCCCTGGAAGGGTTTCGTCAAATAGTGCCTTCTTCCTGACAACCTCTCTTGCTTTCCTTGCCGCCTCCCTTGCTCTTTTTGCTATCTCCACTCTCTTTAGGATGTTTTTAAGAAGGGATGGATTCTTCTCAAGGATGAGGATAAGGTTGTGATGCACTACCTTCTCAACTTCTTTTCTTACCCATGTATTGCCAAGTTTTGTCTTTGTTTGCCCTTCAAACTGAGGTTCCCTTATTCTTATGTTTATAATGGAAAAGAGCCCGTCAGACACATCATCCCACACAAAGCTCTCTCCCTCTTTAAGAATGTTAAATTTCTTTGATTCTTCATTCAAAAACTTGGTTAAGCCACTCTTGAAACCTGAAAGGTGGGTCCCTCCCTCAAGGGTTTTGATGGAGTTGACAAAAGAGAGATTCTCTCCTTTCTGGGTTTTTGTATAGACAAAAGCAAATTCAAAGAAATATTCCTCGCCATCCTCATTAAAGTATATGGGTTCAAACAAGGGCTCTTTTTCCTTAACTATCTCCTTTAGATAAGAAAGTATTCCTCCTTCAAAGAAGTATTCTTCTCTTCTGTCGGTCATCTCATCAATAAAAACTATTCTTAACCCCTTGTTTAGAAAAGAAAGTTCAAGTAGTCTTCTCTTTACCTTTTCAGGATTAAATTCTACAGTCTCAAAAATCTCTGAATCAGGCTTAAATTCTATGTATGTGCCTCTTTTTCCTTCTCCATCGTCTGAAACTTTAAGTCTTGTTAAGGGTTTGCCTCTTGAAAACTCCTGATGATACTTCTTTCCATCTCTATAAACTTCAACTATAAGATGCTCTGAAAGGGCATTAACAACAGAAATGCCCACACCATGAAGACCGCCGGAGACTTGATAGGCCTTACCCTCAAATTTTCCTCCTGCATGAAGTCTTGTTAGGGCAAGCTCTATTCCTGAAACACCATACTTTGGATGAATATCTGGAGGAATGCCTCTTCCATTGTCAAGAACAGATATTCTTCCGTCTTTATGAAGGGTGACCACTATCCTATCACAGAAACCTGCCATTGCTTCATCAATGGAGTTATCAACTACCTCAAGAAGAAGGTGGTGAAGACCCTCCTCTCCAGTAGAACCAATGTACATTGCAGGTCTCTTTCTTACACCCTCAAGACCTTCCAGTACTTTAATAAAAGATGCTGTATATTCGTTCCTCTCTTCCATATTCACCTCTTTAAAATAATCTTCACTTCTTTTATGACTTCATCCCCCACTATTTCGTTCAATCTCTTTTTGATCTCGGGAAAAAGGAGTTTAAAGTTTTCTCCCCATGATGGGTGATCAACAAGTACAAATAAAATATCATTCTTTACCTTAAAAGGTGTAACGTGGGAACTTATAGCCTCTCCGCATATCTTTTTCCAGTATAAAAAAATCAGGTTTTTTTTGACGTTCTTCTCATATCCTTTTTCAAAGAGATACTCGTCAAGTACTTCTCTTAACTTCTTCAAGTTTTCCTCTCCTCATTAAAAAAGTGGAACCACTCTCTTTAAGTTCCACTGGAACAATTCTTTCATCAAAAGACGTAATCATCACCTGTTTTAAATTATACAACAAATAGGGCAACTTTTTAAGCTTTTCCTCATCCATTGTCTCGAATATATCATCCAATAAAATTATTGGATCCTCACCTTTTATCTCCCTCATTATCTCCCACACAGAGAAGATAAGATTCAATGTAAACTCCTCCACCTCACCTAAAGAGAAGAAGTTCTTTAAGCTAAGGCCCTTTATATTAAAAAAGATGTCATCTAAGTGGGGTCCTATAAGGCTAAAGCCTCTCTCTATCTCTTCATCTCTTTTCTTATTAAGTTCCTGGGGAGTAATTAGTTTTGGTTGATAATCTATAGACACATCTATAAAACCTCTCTCGTCCATCTTTCTTTTTAACCTGTTTAAAAATTCACTTCTCTTTTCCTGTATATATATTCCCTTCTCATACATTCTCTCGTTCAGTGTTGAAAGAAGCGTGGAAAGATAAAAATCATCTTTCTCCTTCATTTTTTTAAGAATACTGTTTTTTGCCCTAAGGATCTCCTGGTATTGAAGAAGGTAGTCTTTATATTTATTATCCACTATGGAAAGGAAATCATTCATAAACTCTCTCCTGAGTTCTGGCTCCTTAAGAAGAATATCTTTGGTTCTAAAATTAAAAAAAACTATGGGAACAATACCCATTATCTCTCTAATACCTGATAGAGGTACTCCATTTTTTGAAACAATCTTTCTTTTATTTTTTGAAACTATCTCGATCTTTACTTCTCCACTCTTTCCCTCAAATTCTCCGGAGAGATAAAAAGAGTCTTCCGGGAACATGGGTATATCATTTTCACTGAGGTTGTTCATAGTCTTCCCGGAGGAAACATAATATATTGCATTGAGAAAATTTGTCTTTCCGCTCCCGTTGGAACCTATGATTAAATTTATACTATCACTAAAATTTACAGAGATATCCTCTATGTTTCTGAAGGTTAAAATTTTTATATTTTTTATAATCATTCAGACCTGTAAGGCATTATGATATAAAAGAAGTTTTTATCCTCTAAACCTTTAAATGTAATTGGAGCTTCTGGATCAAATACAAGCATCTTAATTTTCTCATCATCAATATATTTAAGTCCTTCTATAAGCCTCTTTGTATCAAAGAAAATTTTAACTCCATTCTTTAAATTACCCTCAAAAATACCAATATTTTCCACACCTTCCCCAATCTCTGTGGAAAAGCCGTAGAGTTTAAGGGTATCATCCACTCTCTCAAAAGTGACTTTACCTGTTCCTTCCCTTGTTATTAAGTTGATTCTTGAAAGCGCTTTTATAAGTTCCTCCCTGTTAAGAATTATAAAATCGCTGTTCTCCTTTGGGAGCACCATCTCGTAATCAGGAAACTTTCCCTGGCCAAGTCTTGAGATAAAATAAATTCTATCTCCTTCATAATAAAAACTCTTCCCTGAGAAACCAAAGGTTATAGTATCCTTTTTCTCAAAAGATAAAACATTTATAAGCATATTTATACTCTGCTTTGGAACCAAAAATTCAAACTCGCTCTCGTCTCTTTTAAAATCTCCATTTTTATACAGGGCGAGTCTATTACCATCTGTTCCTACAATTTTTACCATATCTTCTTTTATCTCAAAAAGAGCTGAAGTAAATTCTATCCTTGTTCTTTCAGGTAAACCAATAGCAAAATTTATCTTCCTTAAACCCTTTTTAATATACTCGGTTTTAAAATCTATTCTTTTGTCTATATTCTCAATATTTATAAAAGGAAATTCATCATCAACTGTTCTTACTTTGTAAAAATTATTTTTTGATTTTATCTCAATAAACCCCTCATTTACATCTATCGTAAAAGTTTCATCAGATAAAGACTTAACTATATCTTCTATAATTCTTTCTGATACAAGAAACTCAGTATCTTCTCCCTCACAACTAAAATAATAAATAATCCCTATTTCAAGGTCAGTTCCAATAATTTTCCCTCTCCCCTCCTTAACTTCTATCTTAACATTAGATAGAATCGGCATAGTTGGGGTGGTTCTCACAACTTTTCCTACAACTGACAACCCATCAATAAATTCTTTTTTATCAACTTTCAACATCTCTAATCCTCCTTCTTATATTTTTAAAAATAGTAAGATTAATAGCGCTGTTGAAAAAGTTTAAAACTATATAAAATCTTTATATAATTTAGTTTAACCATCAACATAGTTTTTAGTCACCTATCAACATTCTTCTTATTTCCTCAACAGCAGCTTTTAAATTCTCATCTTTCTTTAATTCTCTTTTTATTTTGTCTATTGAATAAAGCACTGTTGTATGATCTCTTCCACCAAATAGAGTACCAATCTGTGGAAGGGATAGATTCGTAAATTCCCTGATAAGGTACATTGCAATCTGTCTTGGAATTGTATAATCCTGAGATCTTTTCCCCCCTTCTATATCTTCCACTGATATGGAGAAATAGGAGGAAACAACAGTTTTAACTTCCTCTGCATCAATTTTCTTTTTCTCTATCTTCCCAAAAATCCCGGAGAGTATCCTCTTTGTAAAATCAAGAGTTATTTCTGAGTTATTTAAAGAAGCGTGCGCAAGAAGTCTAATCAATGCTCCTTCAAGTTCCCTTATATTTGATTTTATGTTCTCTGCAATATAGTAGATTACATCGTCAGGTACCTTTATCTTTTCTTTATCTGCCTTTTTCTTTAAAATTGCCACTCTCGTTTCAAAATCAGGAGGAGCAATGTCCACCATTAATCCCCACTCAAACCTACTCCTTAATCTATCTTCCAGTGTGGGAATCTCTTTTGGGAGTCTATCGCTTGTAATAACTATCTGTTTATAGTTGTTGTGGAGGGTATTAAAAGTGTGGAAGAACTCTTCCTGTGTTCTCTCCTTCCCAGCGAGAAATTGAATATCATCAATTAAAAGAACATCTACATTTCTATATTTGTTGTGAAAGTCGTTCATTTTTCCTTTTTGAATAGAGTGTATAACCTCGTTTGTAAATATTTCGCTTGTTACATACACTACCTTTAACGCTGGCTTCGTATCAAGTATATAATGACCAATAGCCTGAATAAGATGGGTTTTTCCAAGCCCAACACCTCCATATATGAAAAGGGGGTTATAGGAATGTCCTGGATTTTTAGAAACAGCAAGGCTTGCAGCATGGGCAAGTTTGTTGCTGTCGCCTACAACAAAATTATTAAATGTGTAGTTTTCGTTTAACCCGAGTCTCCTTCTGTTTATTATCTCCTCTTTTATAATCTTTTTCTCTTTCTTTTTCTCCTTGAGAACTACAAACTCAAGGGAGAGGTCTTTACCTGCCACAGCTCTTATGACCTCTTTTATAAGGGGGAGGTAGTTTGATCTTATCCAGTCTCTCCCAAACTCTGAAATTACACCGATTACAAGTTTGTCCTCTGTCTCTTCAAGGGCTTTCGTGGTCTTAAACCATGTCTCGTAAGACGGTGTAGATAGATAATCTTTAATT
>QMOO01000057.1 GCA_003648245.1 Caldisericota bacterium | reverse complement strand
TCTTACAGGGGATACTGTTGTCTCTATGGGTAGCAGTCATATTTGGAAACAAAATTCCTCCTTTGAAGGAGTTAAGTAAAAGAATCTGGTATGGTTTAGGAGGTGAGAAAGAATGAAAAGATTTGCCGAAATAGTTGTTAAATCAAAGTGGATTATATTTATAATTTTTCTCTTGCTTATAGGTTTATCCATATACTTTATACCAAAAAGGCAGCTCTCCTTTGATATATATGACCTACTTCCAGATGAGGTTGAATCTGTTAAAGGATTAAAAATTCTTGAAGAAGAGATTTCCCATGGTGCAGATTTAACAATTATATACGAAACAGATAACCTAACAAAAGTGGAAAAACTCATAGACAAACTAAAGATCCTTCCCTATATTGACTCTGTGATGTGGCTTGATGACTTTCAGGACATATCCCTTCCGAAAGAATTCTGGGGAGAAGAGTCAAAAGATTGGTATAAAGATGGAGTTTTTAAGATTCAGGTTACTCTTAAGCATTCACAATCGTATGGAGATCAAATTGAAGATATAAAATCTATTCTCCCTAAAGAAGCTTCAATTACGGGAAATGATGTCTTAATGAACGAACTTAAGGATCGCTTCAAAGGTAAAACTGAAGAGTATTTTATTATAGGCATAATACTTGTCAGCATATTTTTGTTCCTCACATTTCCACGGTTCTGGGGACCTATTTTTATAGTTTTATCCATGGTATCCGCTGTTGTTATAAATATGGGAATTACAGCTTTTTCTGGTAAACCTATCTTTTATCTTTCCGAAACAATAGTAGCAATACTTCAACTTGCAGTAACACTTGACTATTCCTTGTTTCTATACCATAGATATGTTGAGGAAAGGATCAAGAACAGTAAGGAAACTGCTATGGTGGATACTTTAACAACTACTATAAAACCCATACTTCTGAGTGGACTTACAACAATTGCGGGATTCTTTGCCTTGACATTTGGGAAATTGGATTTATTCCCCCAGATGGGGTGGCTTCTTGTAAGAGGAGTTACCATTTCATTAATTGCGTCCTTCCTGTTCCTGCCTTCCTTATTTCTTATTTTTGACAAGTTGGTTATAGGTGGTAAAAAACACGGTGTTATTCCTCTAACAGCAGGAAATCTTGGGAAATTTATAGGGAAACTCTCCCCCGTGTTTATAATAATATTCATTATAGTGTTATCCCTCTCTTACTTCGGTTCAACTAAAATAGGTCTTGAATATGATCAAAAACATTTCCTTCCAGAGGATCTTCCATCAATTAGAACGATGAACAAAGTCAACGATATCTTTGGTGAAAGAGATACACTATTTATAATTTCAAAGAAGGAAAATGAGGGATTTATTGACGCTCTTTACAAGGTAAAGAATCTTAAAGGTGTAAAGAACGTATTGCACTACAGCACAATGGTAGATCCAACAATACCTGAAGAGTTCATACCAGAAGATTTAATAAGTAGATTTAGTTCCAAAAATTACACATATGCCATCGTTTACAGCAAATACCCCCCTGAGGATGAAAGGGAAAAAGCTTTAAGAAAGGAAATTACAAACATTGTCCATAACACTGTAAAGGGTGAGGTTTATGGAACTGGAGAATCTGCACTCATAAACGATGTGAAGGAGATTTCCATGAAGGATCTGGAGAGGACAGGGAAAATATCAATTTATCTTATCCTCATTATAATAGCGCTTGGTTTTCTCTCACTTTTTGTTCCACCCGTCCTTGCATTAATAATTAAAGTGGCAATCTGGTCAAATATTGCTTATTATACAATGATAGGTATGAGTCCACCTTTCTTCATTCCAATACTTTTGAATACCATACAGTTGGGAGCAACAATTGACTATGCAGTTTTGCTTACATCAAGATATCAGGAGGAGAGAAGAAATGGTCTAAAGCCTTTAGCAGCTATAACCGAAGCAGTCCATTGGAGTTCTCACTCCATTTTAACAAGTGCAGGAACAATGATACTCATGACCTTGCCCACAGCAATGTTAAGTGACATAAAGGTTTTGAGTCTCAGCATGGGGAGTCTGGCAAGGGGTGCAATGTTAAGTACCTTTGCCGTTCTTATCTTCTTGCCAGCTCTTCTTGCTGGTTTAGATAAATTGTTCAAATATACAACATTTAGATGGTCAAAGAAGGAGGTGTAGTATGAAGAAATTAATTATAATCATAGCAATGACAATTTTCACATTTGTACCTCTATTCTCTACATTTTCACAGACAAAGGTAAAGGATAGTGAAACAGTCTATATCTTATCAGATCCATATGGAAATTTTGAAGAGAAAATTCTTGTGGATTGGATAAGAGTTAAAGGGAAGGGGAAGTTTGAAGTAAAAGACCCTATTAAGGATCTTCACGATGTAAGAAAGATGTATGGTGAAGGTAGTATTGAAGTAAAAGATGGTTTTGTTCTTATAAAAGGAGAAAGTAAAGACATAAGTGATGTATATTACAGGGGAAATTATGTGGGTAAGATACCTTTTAGTATAAATATAAAATATTTTCTTAATGGAAAAGAGATGCCTGTAGAGAAGGTGAAGGGGCAGAACGGAAACTTAAGAATAGATATTTCTGCTAAAACAGACCTTAAAGTTGACAGTGAAACTGTGCCACTGCTCGCCATACTTACAACATCTCTTGATACAGAAAAAGTGAAGAATGTAAAAGTAAGTGGTGATTTTAAACCTATGATTATGGGGAGAAAATACCAGGTGAATCTTACACTCATACTTGATCCAGAGGATAGCGGATTCATAGAGTTTGAAAGTGAAAGTATTTCACTTCCAGAGATTATAATCACTGTCATACCATCCTATTTTTCTGTAGATATCCCTGAACCAGAGGTTTTTGATGAGTTGGAAGGCGGTATTGATAAACTTCTATCTCTTGTAAAGGCTCAAAAAACGATAATAGATGAAACAAGAACTAATCTTGAGAGTGGACTCAACAAGATGGACTTTTCACAGTTTAACGAACTGATAAAGGGAATAAATATGATATCTGAAGGGATAAAATCTGAGGGGGATGTACTTCTTATGCTCTCTGAAAAAATTGATGAACAGGAGTTATCCAAATTAAAGGATCTACCAGAAGGAATTGACAGTATAATTATTGGGCTTAAAAGAGAGAAAGAAGGAATAGATATGATTGTTTCACTGATGGATGCATATAGCGCTATAACAAAAAATATTCTTGAACTAAACAACACATCACAAAAACTTGCTGAAAATACTCAAAGTCCTGTAACCTTATCCCTTTTAGAAACCCTTAAGAAGGAAGAGGCTCTGATAAAACTTCTCCTCGAGGGCGGCATTACACCAGATGGAATAAGGATCCCCTCTTTCAAGGAAACAAAGGAAAACTTAGAGAGACTCTCTAAAGGAATGGACGAAGTGATAGGCTCATTGAATATGATCAAACAGGGTTTGTATGGTGTAAACGCTCTGGTGGATGGAAATATTGAGATGAAAAAAACGCTAATCACCCTTTCAGAAGGTGGAGAGATAAACGGAGTAGTTACACCGGGTTTGAAAGGTTTCTCCTTGAATTTAAAAAAGATGGGTGAAGGACTTAAAGAAGGTATAGGTGCCTTATCCACCGATATAACAGAGAAGTTTATGGATTTAGTTAATGTCCTTAAGGCAATTTCTAATTCAGGTAAGATCATGGGAAAAGATGTTCCTGGACTTTCTGTAACCATATCAGGTATGGATGAAATGAAAAAGGGAGTAGAGGAAGGGAAAAAGGAGTTTGAGGATAAAAAAGAGGAGATGGAGAGAAAGAAGGAACTTGTAAAGAAGGTTGAGTCTTTCATCGGAAAGCCTGAAGATGCTGAAGGAAATGTAGAATTTATTATTAAAATAAAGTATAATTAACTTTGAGGAGGTGTAAAAATGGTAGAAAAATTAAAGGAGGATCTAACAAACAGCTTAGAGAAAGCTCTATCAACTAAAGAATTGAAGGAGGATGAGGTTAAAAAGACAGTGGCTGCCGTTGTGGAAAAGTTTAAAGATGAGATAAAGCCAGAAAACATTGAAGAGATCACAGATTATCTTCTTCAGGAAACAAAAAGAATTACCACCAAACTCGGACACAATACAGGGAAAGTCTCTTCCGTAGTGGTAGAGGGATTTAAAGAGGGTCTGGAGATAGCAGGAAAGGGTAAGGAACTTGTAAAAGAATTCGTCAAAGTATGTGCACACTCAGCAAAAAAGGCAGGGCTTGAAATGATGAAACTCCCTTTGAGTTTCATTTCAAGCTTCATTGAGGGCTTAAAAGAAAAATAACAAGGGGGAAACTCCCCCCTTGTTATTAACACCTCAAATATTTAGTATCTTTGACAGGAATCTTCTTGCTCTCTCTGTTTTTGGATTTTTAAAGAACTCAACAGGTTTGTTCTCCTCTACAATCTCTCCTTTGTCCATAAATATTATTCTATCTCCAACCTCCCTTGCAAACCCCATCTCATGAGTTACCACTATCATGGTCATACCTTCTTTAGCAAGCTCTTTCATTACATCCAGAACCTCTTTTATAAGCTCTATATCAATAGCTGAAGTGGGCTCATCAAAAAGCATTACATCTGGTTGCATAGCCAGTGCCCTTGCTATTGCCACCCTCTGCTGTTCTCCACCAGAGAGCTGATGTGGAAAGTGATCTTTCCTTTCTTCAAGACCAACTTTTTTAAGAAAATGGAGTGCAACTTCTCTTGCCTCCTCGTCCTTCATCTTCTTTACAACCTTTAATGCAAGCATTATGTTCTGGATAGCAGTGAGATGAGGAAAGAGATTGAATCTCTGAAATACCATTCCTATCTTCTCCCTTAATTTATTCAGGTTTGCCTTTTCATCTATCTTTCTTCCTTCAAACCATATTTCCCCTTCTGTTGGTTCTTCCAATCTGTTTATACATCTTATAAGTGTAGATTTACCTGCACCGGAGGGACCAACTATAACCAAAACCTCTTTCTCTTTAAGATCAAAGTTTATGTTTTTAAGGACCTCAAGATCTCCAAACCTCTTGTATAAATTCCTCACGCTTATAAGGGAATCATTAGTGAGCTTCACTTCTTCTCAACCTCCTTTCCATTCTCTGTGCAAGCTGTGTAAGAGGGATAGTCATTACAAGATATATAAGACCAACACCTATAAGGGGACTCCACACATTTGCAAGTGTACCCATAAGTTGCCTTCCTCTTCTTAAAAGCTCTGCCACTGCTATGGTGGAAACAAGGGATGAGTCCTTAAGCATTGCAACAAACTCATTTGTTAGAGGTGGGACTACTCTTTTTATAGCCTGAGGAAGAATTACATATCTCATTGCCTGTGCATAAGTCATACCCAGAGATCTTGCTGCCTCCATCTGCCCTTTCTCTATGGATTCAATTCCTGCTCTGAATATTTCAGCACAGTATGCACCTGAGTTTACGGACAGAGCAACAATACCGGCTGTTATTGCATCAAGTTTTATACCGACTGCAGGAAGACCGTAGTAGGTTATCATTATCTGGAGAAGAAGGGGAGTACCCCTTATCACTTCAACATAGGTACTCCCCAGAGTTCTGAAAATTAAGTTCTTACTTATCTTAAGGAGCGCGGCACCAAGTCCAATGAGAAGCCCAATTCCAACAGATACAAGACTCAGGGTAATAGTAACTTTCGCTCCCTTCAGAAGATAGGGAAGGGAGGAAAGAAAAAGGGAAAACTTAAAATCCATACTTCACCTCAACTATTGAGGTGGTTCAACGCCAAACCATTTTATATATAGTTCTTTATACTTTCCGCTTTCTTTTATTTTTTTAAGGGCTTTGTTTATCTCTTCAATAAGATCATTATCACCAAGTCTTGCAGCTATACCATACTGCTCAACAGTTAGAAGCTTTCCAACAAGTTTAATGTCTGGTCTTGTGCTCGCATAGTAAGCAGATACCGGGAGGTCATTTATAACTGCATCAATTCTACCTATTTCAAGATCCTGGAAGGCCTGCTGAATATCGTCGTATCTTCTTATCTCCTTTATTCCCTTAATATCCTGAGCAGCAAAATCTCCAGTGGTATTAATCTGAACTCCAACCACCTTACCAACAAGATCGGCCTCACTTTTAATCTCGTTGTTGTCCTTTCTTACAGCAATAATCTGACCTGAATCGTAGTATGGATCTGAGAAGAGCATCTCTTTGCTTCTCTCCTCTGTTATGGTGACTGCAGAAATGATAATATCAAACTTCTCACTCTTTAACGCGGCAAAGATTCCATCCCATGCTGTGTCTATTATCTTTGGTTCAGATAAACCCATCTCCTTGCTTATCTCCTTAATAAGTTCTATGTCAAAGCCAGTTGGATTACCATCTTGCATGAATTCAAAGGGGGCATAAGCCACCTCTGAGCCAACAAGGAGGTAACCTCTTTTTTTGGCTTTGGCAAGGGTGGTATGTTTAAGCCCGATATTTTTTGTATTTTCTCCAGATTTGACATTTACACTTGCTTCAAATGGGTAGAAATCTTTCACTGAAACTGTAAGTTTGTAGGTTCCTTCTTCAAGATCTTTAAACAAGTATTTACCATTCTCATCAGTAGTAGCTGTCTGACCGTCAAGAGAAACCACGATACCCTGTAGAGGATTACCATCCTCATCCTTTACCACGCCTGCCAAAGTAGTTGCCTTCTTCCCACATCCGAAGGAGAATGTGAGAATGAGGCTCAGGAGCAAAATAAATAAAATACTCCTCCTCATTGTGTTACCTCCTTGGAATTATAGATTTGCTGTAATATTATACACAAATTTTGTATATTGTCAAGAGTTTAAAAATTAAAACACTTTCAGGTTGTATATAAATTTATTAATTTAAAGCCTGAACTCTGCACAATGTATTTTTATGCACACCCCTTAATCTGACTTCTCGCTAATCATTTTGTTTTAAAAGAATTATGCCGCTTTGAGGGAGCAGTCTTATTTCTCCACTAACTGTTTCATACCTGATTTTTCCACTGTATGTTCCATCCTCACCAACTGGACCACCTCCAGAAGGAATCACTTTCTTGTAGACTTCATCTAAAGTGGCGGTGTAACTTTCGCTCTTACCTGGATTTACAAAAATAACTGCATTTTCAAACTCTCTTTTGTATATTCCTCCTTCGTTTTCAAACTCCCCAATAGGTAAACCTAAGTTAAGTTCATACTCTGGATAATAAAATATGGAATTTAATTTGTCATAATTTAAATCAACCAGAGTAAAGGACACATTCTCACTGCTTACCAGAAGATAACTTGTCATGGCAAACAATCTATCTTTTAAATTTTCTGTAATTCCTTTCTTCTTTACCACAAGGGATATCTTCTTTCCATCTTTATTTCTTTCCACTAAGTTAATAACTTCTTCCCATTTCTTCTCTCCAAAATAATTTCCAGTGTTTGGATTGAATATAAAGGTTTCCCACATACCTCCGTCTGTAAACTCAAGACTCTTTTCTGCACCGTTTCCACTGTGAAGTCCATTGAATACTACAATCTTATCCGGAAGGTAAGATTTTATGAACTTTAAGGCTTTATATCTATCATCTCTCCATTTTTCATCAGAGTAATCATCTGGCATTAAACCACGCACAGCACCTTTAGAAAG
>QMOO01000056.1 GCA_003648245.1 Caldisericota bacterium | reverse complement strand
ATAAATGGATCTGGGAAGTCCTTGCTCGTATTAACCACATAAAAGTATATTTTTTTCTTTGCATCAAACCTTGAGGAAAACCTCAAATGTTCATTTTCCACCTTCCTAATTCTTATGTCAGCTGGTAGCCTATTGTTTAAAATTTCTTTAAAATTCTTTGGAGGAATTTCAGTTTCAACAAGGAAGTTTATTACCTGACCAAAGGCATGCACTCCTCTATCTGTTCTTCCTGCGAAATCTATAATTATTTCTGCGTTAAGAAAATCACTTAAAGTACTCTCTATAACACCCTGAATGGTAGGAAGATCTTTCTGCTTCTGAAATCCAAAATAGTTTGTCCCATCATACTCCACAGTACATTTTATATTCCTTCTCATATAAGTTGTATATACCACCTGGAAAGCTCTGTGTCAATGATTTGTCAAAAATTAAACAAATATGATAAAATGAAATAAAGGAGGTTGAAATGAGTGAATTATTAGGAGACAGCAATAAAAAAGAGATTTTAAAGAAGTTGATAAAGGAATTACATCAGGGGAAGGGAGTAGAAGAGATAAAGGAAAGGTTCAGAGATGTTTTAAAAGGTGTAACTCCTATAGAAATAGCTGTAATAGAAGGAGAACTTATAAAGGAAGGTCTTCCCGCAGAGGAAGTCCATGAATTATGCGATGTACATATCGCCGCCTTCAGGGAGGAACTTGAAAAGGCGACACCTATAGCTGAAAGCTGGCATCCTATATCGATTCTTATGGAAGAGCATAAGATTTTCATAAAACACGCTCAGGAGATTAAATCTATTATAGATAGAATGGGTGAAAAAGGAAATTTTGAAGATGCGGAGAGGGAGATAAAAGAACTTAAGAATTATGTAGAGAAATTAAGAAATTCAGAGAAACATTATGTGAGAGAAGAAAATGTTCTTTTTCCATATCTTGAGAAACATGGGATAGTTGAACCTCCAAAAATTATGTGGATGGATCACGATATGATTAGAGAGATAAAGAAGAAGTTTTATAATCTCTTTGACTCATATAAAGAAATGGAATTTAATGATTTCGTAACAAAGTTAAAAGAAGTTTCAATTTACTTAATAGATATGCTTTCGGGCCATTTTTTTAGAGAGAACAACATACTCTTCCCCACTGCTTTAAAAGTTATCTCAAAAAATGAGTGGTTAGAAGCAAGAAAAGAGTTTGATGAAATAGGTTATTCTGAATATATTCCAGAAAATTTGGGAGAATATGTCTCCAAGGAAAAGAGTGATGTCGCCGAAGATGACAGAATAAATTTTGAAACAGGTTCCTTCCTTTTTAATGAACTTGAGTCTCTATTGGATACTCTTCCTGTTGATATAACCTTTATTGATAAAGACGATGTAGTAAGATATTTTAATCAGTCCAAGGATAGGATATTTCCAAGAACTAAAGCTGTTATAGGAAGGAAAGTTCAACAATGTCATCCTCAGAAGAGCGTACATGTGGTAAATAAAATTCTTGAGGATTTTAAAAGTGGGAAGAGGGATAAAGCAGAATTCTGGATAGATATGAATGGAAGAAAAATATTTATAAGATACTTTCCCGTGAGAAGTAAAGAAGGTAATTACCTTGGAACTATTGAGGTAACTCAAGATATCACTGATATAAAGAAAATTGAAGGTGAGAAAAGGCTCCTAGATTAATCTTCGTCTCCCTTTATCTTTCTGACTGCTATTTTTATGACTGATTTTGCTATATCTTTATACATCTTGAATCTCCACTTTCTCCCCTTTTCTTTACCCACCTTTTCCTCCTTCATTAATTGAGTAACTCCCTCAAGGATGACGTATCTCACCTTTATTTTGTTGCTCCAGAAATACTCTGTTAATACAATTTCAAATCCGTATCTTACATTTGGATCATAAGAAAAGTTTTCCCACACTTCCCTCGTTAGTGCCCTTTGACCTGAAAGGAAAGGAGTTATTTTATGTGAGAAATCTGTCAAGAATCTCCCTTTCTCGAAAATTCCACATGTGGTTACAGCCTCCCCCTCAATTATAGGTCTTATAAGTTCTGTAATATGATTTGGTTCAAGACCGATTAAGTCTGCATCCAGGAAGACAATTATATCACCCTCACTTGCTTTCACTCCTTCATAATATGCCCATCCTTTTCCCTTGTTTTGATTAAAATTTATAACTTTAGCTCCCTTTTTCTTTGCAATAATTGGAGTTCTATCAGTGGAGGCGTCGTTAACAACAATTACTTCATCAACAAAAGGATTATTCCTTGCAGTTTCAACAACTTCTCCTATGGTTTTTTCCTCATTAAAGGCAGGGATTATAACACTAACTTTCATATATTTCTTTCCTTAGAAACTCCTCTATATCTTCAGGTTTTACTTTAAAGACTTCTCCATCTTCTCTCCTTTTAACCTCTATTAAGCCGTCTTTCAGGTAACCTTTTCCAAATATTAGCTTATAGGGAAAACCAATTAAATCAGCATCTTTAAACTTTTCTCCAGGCGAAAGAGGTCTATCCTCATAAACAACTTCAAAGCCACCATGAAGAAGTTTTTTGTAAATTTCCTTTGAATCCACAAGAATTTTTTCATCCTCTTTTAATGGAATAATAATAATATGGTATGGTGCGATCTCTTTTGTCCACACAATTCCCTTATCGTCATGGTACTGTTCAATAGTTGCAGCAATTATTCTTGCCATTCCAATTCCATAACAACCCATTATAAAAGGTTTTAGTTCCCCTTCCTTTGTTTGAAAATATGCCTTCATACTTTCTGAATATTTTGTTCCAAGCTGGAAGGTGTGACCCAACTCAATCCCGATTTTCTTTTTAAGAGGAGAACCGCAGACCGGACACAAGTCTCCCTCTTTCACCTCTCTTATATCAACAATTTCCTCTGATTCAAAATCTCTCCCAAAGGAGACACCCTTATAGTGATAATCCTTTTTGTTTGCACCTAAAACCCCACCCTTTATACCCTCAACTCTTTTATCAACTATTATTCTTCCATTAAATCCAATAGGACCTGTGAATCCAAGTGGAGCACCTGTATGTTTTTCTATCTCCTCTTCTGTAGCAAGTCTAATTTCTTTAGCTTTCAGGTAATTTTTGAGTTTAACCTCATTTATCTCATCATCTCCTCTAACTATGGCAAGAACTGATTCTCCATCAACAATGTAAAGTATGGATTTGAGAAGCCTGTGGGCCGGGACTTTAAGGAAACTTGTTACTTCTTCCACTCTCTTTATGTTGGGTGTGTGTACCAGCTCAAGGGGTTCATCCTTTTCCTCTTCTGGTTTTATAAGTTTGCTCTTTGCTGCCTCTACATTTGCTGCGTATCTACACTTTTCACACACAACAAACTCACATTCTCCTATTTCACTTTCAGCAACAAATTCATGGGAGACCTTTCCACCTATTGCTCCAGAATCAGCTTCAACAGGGATGTATTTTAATCTGAATCTGTCAAATATTTTCTTATATGCATTGAATATCTTCTTATAGGATTCTGAAAGAGAATCCCATGAGTCATGAAATGAGTAAAGATCCTTCATTAAGAATTCTCTACTCCTCATAACTCCAAATCTTGGTCTTATTTCATCTCTAAACTTGGTTTGAATCTGGTATAAAAGTATGGGCAGGTTCTTATAAGAGTTTACCGTGTTTTTAATAATTAAGGTTACTATTTCTTCATGGGTTGGGCCAAGACAGAAATCTCTTCCTTTTCTATCCTTTAATTTAAAAAGTTCATCTCCATAAACATCCCATCTACCTGTTTCATCCCACGGTTCTTTTGGAAGGAGTGCGGGCATCAGAAGTTCCTGAGCGCCAATTCTATTCATTTCCTCTCTCACTATGTTTATTACTTTGTTCAGGACTCTGAAACCAAGGGGAAGAAATACATAAATTCCTGAACTAATCTGCCTTATAAGTCCAGCTCTAAGCATTAATTTATGACTTATACTTTCAGCATCACTTGGATCTTCTCTTAATGTTGGAACAAACATTTTAGATAGAAGCATCTTTCACCTCACTAAATATAAGTTTTTTTAACTCATCAACTGCATCTTCTTCCTCAATAAATTTTATTTTCATTCCTTTTTTAAATAAAAGTATCTTTCCTCTTGTTAAAGCAATTCCATAATCTGCTTGTCCTGCTTCTCCCAGAGCGTTAACTTCACATCCCATAACTGCAATCTTTACTGGAATTTTAAGACTACCTAACTCTTTCCTGACCCTTTCAAGAATTTTATCAAAATTTTTATTACATCTCCCACATTTCGGACAGGCTATAATTTCGACTCTTTCTCTCTTCCTTAAACCAAGATTTTCAAGGATGAGTCTTCCCACTCTAACTTCATGACTTGATGAACCTGCAAGAGATACCCTTATGGTATCTCCAATTCCCTCCATTAACAAGTATCCAATGGCTATACTAGATTTAATTAATCCCTCATCTCCACCTCCCGTTGCTGTAACTCCAAGGTGAATTGGATATGGAAATATTTCTTTCATCTTCCTGTATGTTTCTATGGTTAGCTTTACATCTGGAGATTTTGCAGATAGAACTATATCTTTAAAAGAAAGATTTTCAAGTATAGAAACCTCCCTTCTTAGAGATTCAATGAGATCGTCTGAGGTTATCTTCCCCTTTTTTCCTTCGTACACAAGTGAACCGGAATTTACACCAACCCTTATAGGAATTTTCATTTCCTTTGCCTTCTTTACAATTCTCTCTATGTCTTTTCTATTTCTTATATTTGATGGATTCAGTCTTATTTTCTTTGCTCCTGCCTCCATTGATAGTATTGCAAGATCAGGGTTAAAATGTATGTCGGCAATTACTGGAACAGGACTTCTTTTAATTATTTCTCTTAAACCATTTATACTTTTTCTATCAGGAACAGCGACTCTTACAAGGGAAGCACCCTCTTCAACCATATTTTCTATTTCTTTAAGGACTGCTTCCACATCGTTGGTATCACTTTTTGTCATTCCCTGAAGGATAATTTCCTCTCCCCCTATGATTACATTTCCAGCATAAACTTTCTTTTTCATTTAAAGAATCTTAGTATGTCAAAAAATGTTATTACAAATAGTAGACCAATGAGAATTATATAACCTATAAAGTGAACAACATTCTCCTTTTCAGGAGGGACTCTCCTTTTTGTTATGGCTTCGTAAAGGATAAACATAAGTCTTCCACCATCAAGAGCTGGGATGGGGAGTAAGTTTGTAACTCCAAGGGCAAGACTTATTACTCCAGTAAACCATATAAAGGCTATACCACCTGCCTGTTTTCCCACATCTGCAGTGAATTTAACTATACCCACAGGACCAGCAATTCCAGACACGTTACCTCTCACTATCATTCTCAAAGACAAAGCTACAAGGGTTAGTATTCGCCATATTTCTTTAAGTGCAAGCCAGAACGCCTCAAAGATATTTACTCTCTCAAAATCACTTACTATACCTATTATCCATCTGCCATCCTCTGATTTTACAGGTTTTATATTGAAAGAAAGAATCTTTCCATCTCTCTCAACTTTAATTACAATCTCCTCTCCGTTGCTTCCACCTATTTCCTTTATCACATCTTCCCACGACTTAATTTCAATTCCATTTATCTCAATAATTTTATCTCCCTCTTTTATACCTGCTTCATATGCAGGTAAACCTTTAGTTACATCCTTTATTTTTGTAGAGAGATGAGATATATCACCGTAAAAAGAGTATATGAGAAAAAATATAAGGACTGCAATGATTATATTCATGACGGGACCTGCAAGTATTGTGAAGAGCCTTTTTGAAACAGGTTTGGCATAAAAACTATCTGGATCCTCGCTTTCTCCTTCCTCACCTTTTATCTTCACATAGGCAAGGAAGGGAATCAGTCTTATACTATACTGGGTCTCCTCTTTTTTATAAGATATTACCTTTGGACCAAAACCAAGGGAGAATTCTTCAACAGCAATACCACTTCTCTTTGCTGCAAGAAAGTGCCCATATTCGTGAGCTATAGCCATAAAAGATAATGCTACTATTGCAAGTATTATATACAATGTTTCACCTCTCTTTCTATAATATCTCTTACTTCCTTCTTCACATCTTCTATAAATTCGATGGATAAATTCGTCCTTTTCACATTATTGTATACCTTTTCAAGTAATTTTGGTGTATCATGAAAACCTATTTTTTTCTGAATGAATAGATTTACAAGTATCTCATCTGCATAGATGATAGAGGAAGGCAAAGTTCCTCCCATCTTTCCAGCCTCAACGATTATCTCAAAACACGGAAAGATTTCCTTGTCAAATGGATAGAATGATAGATTCTTATTAAATTTAAATCTCTTAAAGTCATTTTTGATTCTATCAGGATAGGTTAAAGCGTATTTAATTGGATATCTCATATCTGGATAAGAAAGAAGTGCAAAGACATGACCATCCACCATTTCTATCAAAGAGTGAATTATACTCTCTTTGTGAATTACAACATCAATTTTCTCAAAAGGAAAGTTGAAAAATAGATGTGCCTCTATAACTTCCATTCCTTTGTTAAAAAGTGTTGCTGAGTCTATCGTTATCTTTTTTCCCATTCTCCATGTTGGGTGTTTCAGCGCATCTTCTGGTCTCACATTTACTAACTCATCCTGTTTTTTTCCAAAAAAAGCACCTCCCGATGCTGTAAGTATAATTTTCTCCACCTCTTTTCTCTTTTTGTTCTCGAGAAGCTGGAATATTGCTGAATGCTCTGAATCAATAGGAATAAGAGTCTCTCCTTTCTTCTTCAGTTCGTTTACTATAAGTTCGCCTCCAGCAACAAAGGATTCTTTATTAGAGATAAAAACTCTTTTTCCGTGTTTTATGGATAGAATAATCCACTTTATGTCATCAATTCCGCTGGAAGAGAAAAAAATGGTGTCTATTTCTTTATTTGAAAGAATTTCTTCAAAGCCTTCTTCAAAAGAAAGAGTTTTTGCTTCTGTATTTTCTTTGAGAATATCTATTTTCTCTTTGTCTCTAATTAAAATATATTCTGGTTTAAATTCTTTCCATATTTTAATTAACCCTTCTGTGTTTCTTCTCGCTGAAATGCCAGAAAGTCTGTATCTATCCTTTAGATTCTTTAATACATCAATGGTTTGAGTTCCAATTGATCCAGTTGCGCCTACAATAAAAATGTTTCTCATAATAGATAAAATAACACAGGTATGGTAAATATAAAACTATCAATTCTATCCATGATACCGCCATGACCCATAATTATGTTTCCAGAATCCTTTACATTGAATTTTCTTTTTATAAGGGATTCAAATATATCACCAAGGAAGGAAAGAGAGACTATAATAACGGATATAAGGAGAGATTTTAGAGGAGAAAAGAAACCAAATATAAAGGAAGAAGAAAGAAGGAATATGGAAACCACAATCAAACTTCCTATAAGACCTTCATAACTTTTACCAGGTGAGATTCCTGGAACAATTCTTCTCTTTCCAAATTTCTTACCCAAAAAGTATGCAGAAACATCATCAATCCATATCGATATAAGAATTATAAGAGAGATATAAAACCCCTTCTCTTCTCTAATCATATAAAAGAAGGAGAGTGGAATCGATGCTATAACCATAAATGTAAACGGATATAATATATTTCTTTCCAGAAACTCTTTTCCTTTTT
>QMOO01000055.1 GCA_003648245.1 Caldisericota bacterium | reverse complement strand
TCCAGGTGGTTTAATGTATGGAGCTGCATCAAGAGTATATACTTCTCCATTTATATATGCAGTCACACTCCCGATAAATAGTTCAATAACAGTTTTCTTTACCTTTGGAACCACACTGACACTTACATCAATTTCTCTCTCCCCACCATTTCCAGATACTATAACCTTCCCTCTATTCATACCACCTGATAAACCCTCTGTATCCACAGTTACCTTTATGAAACCAGCGTTACCCTCAAATTCTTGAGGTTTAACTTTTATCCAGTTTTGGGAGGTAGAGAAGGAGACATTAAGTATTCCTCCTCCTGAATTGACAAAGTAAAGGTAAAAAGTTTCCTTTTCTCCTTCAAGAAGTCCTTCAAGGTAAAGTTCTTGAGTATCCAGTAGAATTTCAGGAGAAGCCTCTTTATCTGTTTTAATTAATGTTCCCTCCTTAATATAGGATTTATCATTTAGAAGGGCATCCCAGAATTCATCTTCAGTAATAATTATTGGTTTCCCTTTGGAGTCCTTCATACTTATTACGACGAAACAATTAGAATCTGGAGGAATTAGAATTGGAACCCTCTCACCATTCTTTATACTTCTCTCTACAACGGATACCGTCCCTTCAAATGTTTTGAACTCAATCCTTATATCCGCCTCGTCAATTTCCCTCTCCTCCTCATCCATAAGATTTACAATTACATAGGCATTTTCTGGGAAAGGAAAATCTCTCCTCTTTTTTACTTCACCCACTGTGGTACCATCGATTTTTATTTTTGGTCTATACGTGTATCCAATTTCTTCATCCACATCTCTTTTTCTATTGAGATTCTTATCCTGGAAGAAACCATTCCTCTCAAAAATATCATCAATCTTTGAAGCTCCATACTTTGCTTTTAATTTCTCGTATAGATCCCTCATATCTTTTATTTTTTCCTTCTTGATGAAACAGAGAAGCTCTTTCCAATCGATACTGAGTTTATCATCATCCTTTCCTCCTTTATACCAGCTTCCTTTATCTACAAGATCCAGTAAAACCGAAGCAGCAGCAAATTCTTCATAAGAATTTGCCATCTGTAATGGGATAGATTTTGGTCCTCCATCTGCAAATCTTATATTGAAACTTCCATCAGCATTTTGAGAGAAAAATACAGGCTTTATAGTTCTACCATTAACTTTGATATAGGGAATACCGTTTGCATCGTGTTTGACAGCTACTTTCTTACCTTTATACTTTATAAATAACTCTCCGAGAGGTTGATTCTTATTATTCTCAAGATCCTCCCATCCCTGGTAATTGCCATTATCAAAATTTGAAAGGTTATAACAGCATGTTCCTTTATCCTTTAACAATTTCAATGTTAGCATGGATATGAATTCTGCAAACCCTTCCAGAAATGAATCTGTGGTATTTGAATTTTTAAAATTCCCATGATTTACATCCCCTGTTTTCCGTTCGGGAATGCCATAGAGTGAATCATGCAGGAAATGTCCAAATTCATGCCATTCTCTATTCATGGGTCTATGTATGGAACCTGTGGGACTATCTGCCTTATCTATATTTATCGTTTTATCCCAATACCATGTGCCTTCTGTATTGCTGAATGCACACACTGTTAATGGAAGCATAGAATCCTTTATCATTTTTTCTCCACCGCATGTTTCATTTCTGAAGACACTAAATGCTTCATCCATGTGGCAGAAAATCTGGGCTAAATCCTTTGGATCCTTTGTGAAATCGCTGGGTATTGTTAAGTCTGTATCTTTTCCGATAATAATATCTCTTTTATTTCGCCCTTTTGGACAAGGTTTATCTTCATTTTTAATACGCAGCTTCACAAAGAAAAGATTTTTACAATCATAGTACTTAACTTTAAATTCTTTTGTTTCAAATGTTACTATCAGTATATAATCGTGTTTGCAATCAAAGTCATGGAAGGAAAACTCAAATTTCCCGTCTTTATCAGTATAAGTTTCAAGATAGTACTTTTTATCTGGAAGCCCTGCGTTAAAGGATTGATGAACTTCATGAAATTCTCCTTCAATCTCTTTAAAGTGTTTGTCAACACTGCATCTTGGCTCATAATTTAGGAAAAGAAGCACCCTTACTCCTTTCATAGGACACTCATTATTTTTTGGATTTAAAAACTTTACACTTCCTGATATTGTCCTTATCGTTGGGCACAGATAAACATTAAAATCTTTTACAATCTCTTTCTTGCAGGGTGGAGAAGGAGATATATCAAATTTCAGCTTATAATAGATATAGTCTCCCTCCTTATAACTCTTTTTAACAGTTACAGTTATTGTAATCTCCTTTTCTTCTCCTGGTTTAAGGGAGAAGGATTCTGGTTCAAGTTTTACATCTACTTCACTTATTCCAAGCTCCTCTGATAATTCAACTTTTACTGAGATACCTGCATCTATGTTTCCTGTATTTTTTGCTTTTATTTTTATCCTTTTAACATTTTCTTTTGGGATTTCCTCTGCTCCATACTTTATCTCTGGACATGTGGAACAAAAGACTATATCTTCTGGATCAGAAATGGTTACACCGCATGTGACCTCTTCTATAATTTCAGGAATAATTTCATCTTCGGTTTCCCCGGTTCTTCCTGTAACTTTTATGTAGTCTCCTTCTTTATATTTACCCTTGTCCTCATCCCTCAAAAGTACTTTGAATCTTTCTCCATCAAAGGTTTCAATAATTATGTATCCCTCATCCTCATTTACCTCTACCACCTCTCCTTCAATGGTGACGGATATGGAAGGGCATATTTTTAATGTTACTGTTCTTTCGTAAAATGAAGATACAAATTTAAGGTGAATTGTCACAGTTTCTTTAAGCTCCTTCGTTTTAACTATAACCCTGAATGTTTTAACATCACTAGGATAAAGAATTATTGTGGGGTTAAAGATGAACTGCACATTCTCACTCTGCTCTAAAGGTGAAACAGTTATAACTATACCACAACCGTTGGTATTTCTAACTATAAAATCTATTGCTTTAGTGTCTGTGGGTTTCATAATAAGGGTTAAGTTCTCGGGAATTATCTCAAAATAGGGCAGGATAACATTAAGGGTAACAGAAGATACATCTTCTTTAATTGTCTCACTTGCTGTAAAGTAGTATCTTATTGTGAGGGTGCTATTGTATGTTCCAGGGGAGAGATTTTCTCCACTTAGAGTTATAGTTGTTTGAAAGGAGTATCCTTCTGGTGGTGCAACAACAGAGAATTCAGTTTGCTCTGGTTTTATCCAGTCGGCACCAGGTATAAGCGTTATGTTCACAGTTTGTGATGGATCCGCCCAAACAGTTATTGTTAAGATAATCTTTGTTTCTTCTCCCGGGCAGACAGTTGCCTCTATGTTTTCTGAAGAGGTTTTAAAACTCTGGTTTTTTAAGTTGTATGAGAGTAAAGAGGTAGCCCCTATACCCCATAATGTAAAAGTCAAAATCAAAATAATAAAAATTAAAAGGGACAGCTTTTTCAATTTCCCTCACCTCCTGTTTCTCTTACTACTATTATACCTCTATATATGAGATTTTTTTCAGTTTAAAATTGTTCCCAAAATTAGTATAATTATTTATAAACTCTGGTATGAAAGGAGAAGAGTATGTATCCAATATTTCTTAAGATAGGAAACTATGAGATAAGATGGTATGGCGTAATGCTTGCCATTGCAGTTCTTACTGCAGTTTTCTATGCATGGAGGGAAGCAAAAAAGGAAGGGATAGACGAGGACAGATTTTTTGATTTTGTAATATGGGTAATAATTGCAGGTATTATAGGAGCAAGGGTTGTATTTGTTCTTGCCAATAATCCATTATTCTATCTATCACATCCAATAGAGATACTTAAGATATGGCAGGGAGGACTTTCATTCTTCGGAATAGTAATATTTGGCTTTCTTTTTACATATTTTTACTGGAAAAGATTTGGACTGTTCTATAAAATATTAGATATTGCTGCGTCAGCCCTTGCTCTTGGATTTGGTATTGGAAGAATTGGGTGTTTTCTTAATGGATGCTGTTATGGTAAGCCAACATCTGTTCCATGGGCTGTAGTTTTTCATGATCCAGCATCATTCGGACCTATTGGAGTTCCAATCCATCCTACGCAGTTGTATCTATCAGCCAGTGGTTTTATCGCCTTCTTTCTCTTACATGAATTAAGAAAGAAGGTAAAAATTGAGGGTGGACTGTTTGCCCTGTTTCTTGTATTTTACTCAGTCTGGACATTTATAATTGAGTTTTTCCGTGGAGATCACATACCTATATTTGGGCTTACCAATGGACAGTGGAGTGTTTTTCCTATTCTTTTGTTTGCCTATCTATTCTATAGATCTTCTCCCACCCTAAGACATGGAACAGAAAAACCTGAAGAGGAGAATTCTTTAAACTCTTCTCAAGAAGAAAAAGAGATTGAGGATTCTTAAAGAAGAGGGCATAGGATGATCCACTTCCTGAGAGAACCAAAGCATCAGGATTAAATCCTTTAAGTTCCTCTTTGAATTTGACTAAACCAGGATTCAATTTAATTGCAAATTTCTCTAGGTCATTTTTAAGATAAGAAAGAAAATCTTCATTACTGATTAACCTGTCCAGTACTGTATCGGTGGAGGTATTAAAATAAGAGTATTCATCTACCAGCGAATAAACACGAGAAGTGCTGATTCTAAAACCGGGAAATACAACTGCAATGAAAAACTCCCTATCCTTCACATAGATGGGCATAACCTTTTCACCTTTATTCTCTATGAGAAGAAGATTCTCCTCTCTGATAAATAATGGAACATCTGAACCAATTTCTGCTCCGATGTTTAATAAATCTTCCAGACTCAATGGGTATCCAAATATAGAATTAAGTGCTTTAAGTACAGAGGCAGCATCAGAACTTCCACCTCCAAGCCCAGACCCTATTGGTATATTCTTTATGATTTTTACAGAAAATTCTTTTTTTACATTGATTTCCTTTAAGAATAAATCCAGGGCTTTTTTCACTGTGTTATCTTCTCTGACACCTTCTCCTGTGAAGTAAATTCCTTTCTCTCCTTCATCAATTTCTATAACGTCAAAGAGAGGAATCTTTAATACAAGACTCTTTATTTGATGATAACCATCAGGAAGTTTTCCAACTACATCAAGAGTTAGGTTTATTTTTGCTTTGGCTAAATATCTCATAAATTTTTATATACTCCTCAATGGATAAATTTTCAGGTCTTAAATCCATATTAAATTCAGGAAGCTTTTTAATAAAAGAAAATATGGAGGTTTTGATCTTCTTCCTTCTCTTTGAAAACACTCTTTTTAGAAAGACTTCGTATCTACTCCATTTATCATCCCAGTCCCTTATCCTTCTAAACTCGAAGAATGTGGAATTAACTTGAGGTACAGGAAAGAAATTTTCCTTTGATATATCCTTAAGCTTTCTGAAACTAAAGAAAGTCTGAAGAAACACAGAAATGGCAGAGTAAGTTTTTTTTGAAGGGCAAGACTCAATTCTCTCACCCAGTTCTTTCTGAATCATAAAGTATCCCCTTGTTATGTTATTTATCCTGACCACTTTCTTTAGAATTTCAGTGCCCGAAGAGTATGGAAGGTTGGAGAAGAAAACCAGATCATAATCAGGAAATTTCTCTTCTTTCAAAAAGTCCATAAATCTTACCTCTACATTCTGTACACCTTCAAGGTTTTTATAGATCATCTCCTTAAGCCTCTTATCTATTTCGTAGGAGACAATGAATTTACATCTTTTTGCAATCTTTTCAGTTAGGTTTCCTGTACCTGTGCCTACTTCAATGACAAAATCTCTATCTGTGATAGATATAAGATCCAGAAGTTTATCAGGATCGCCAATAAAAAAATTCTGCCCCCACCTCTTCCTTAAAAAAATGCCCCTCTTCTTAATTTCTTCTTTTATGTTCAAATTTTTATTTCTTCTGAGATATCACCAATGAAAGGAATTTTCCAGTAATTACCTGTTATTGCATATACAAAAGCAACCACAGCTACGATAAAGAGGACTGCTCCGACTAAAAACCTGAACAGAAAACCTATTATTGGAATAAGGGAAAGTATTCCGTTAATTACTTCCACAATAAAAAGTATAAGTCCCTGTTTTGCATGGGCTTTTGCAAACTCACTGTTGGGTGCTACTGCAAAGGTTACAATGAAAAGGAGGGGAATATAGCTTATGGCAGCAAGAAATTTGTTCTTCTCAATATCTTCCTTTTTAAATTCCATCATACCTCCTTCCTCCGTAAAATTTTAATTTCTTCTTTTAATCCTTTTATATCCTCCTCCAGCTCTTTTATCTTTTTAATAAAGTATCTTTCTTTTTCTTCCCAGGTGGTGTCTAAGTAAAGGGAAGGGGAAAGCAGTTCTTCACTTTCATCTTCCTCTTCAAAGAAAGATAGTAAGCTATCCTCATCATCAAGGGAGTTTATCTCCTGAATAATTTCTCTCATTCTCCTTTCTCTCTTCTCCTCTTCAGTAAGTTCCTGCCTATGCCACTTTATTAGCATAGACACAGGAACATATATCACTGCTCTTCCATCTATTTTTCCCACAGTACCAAATCGATCTTTAAATTCTCTTATAAAGGATGGAGAAACAAGATATACATCCTGAAATTCACTCACAAAGACCACTGTAGCTTTTACAGGCCTTGCCTTTTTGATCCTTTCAAACTTTGAAAGAAATTTGTTCAGTGTATCAAGCTCAATATAAACTGCCCTGTTTCCAAAGTACTTGTCTTTCAAAAGGTAGAACATTTCATTGAATTTACTGGTGAAGGTTCCATATCTTAGAAGTGATATAAAAGACTCACCATACAGGAAGTATGTTCCCTGGTTCACCATCAAAGTTCTCTTTACTCTTTCAGAGAAAATATCAGTTAAAACCTTCTTGGCAAGTAATTTAAGATCAGAAATCATATCTCAATTTTACCATGAGAAAAAGAAATAACAAAAGGAGATGGAGGTAAGATTCCAAAGGGATCAAGTACAGGTTTACCTGATGAGAGTATGAGATCGTATGGAAGCGTTGAGTGATTTGTCCCAATAACTATAACATCTGAGTTTCTGATTAACTCCTCTGTAGGTTTTACACCCTTTAACTCCTTGCCATTTATCTTTATTTTTTCAATGAATGGATCGTAGAAACTTACCTTAAGCCCCTTTTTTATTAGAATTTCAATAAGCTTCAACGGTGGTGAGTTTCTTAAATCTCCAACATCCTTTTTGTAACTTACACCAAAGAAAAAGACACTTTCCCTTATGTATGGTTTGAGTAATTTATACCAGAAAAGCGGTATGCTTTCATTTATAATATCTGCATCTTCAACCATAGAAAATCTCATTCCAAGACTACGGGATCTTTTTGAGAGAAATAGAGGAACAGTTGGTATACACTCTCCCCCAGCTCCCCAACCGGGATAAAAGGCATTAAAACCGTAAGGCTTTGTTTTTGCAGCCTCTATTACCTCAAACACGTCAACCCCTTCCAGATGACACAGCTTTGCAAACTCGTTTATAAAAGATATGTTTATGAATCTGTATGTATTTTCAAGAAGTTTCACAAGTTCAGCAGTTTTTGTGCTTGATACAGGAACAATCTTTGAGAAAATGTTCGAATAAAAGTAAACCCCGAGATTTAATGATTCTTCATCTATCCCGCTCATAACCTTAGGTATTTCATGAAGAGGGTATTCGC
>QMOO01000054.1 GCA_003648245.1 Caldisericota bacterium | reverse complement strand
TCCCACCCAAAAACCCGAAAAACTCCTTGAACGCATCATCCTTGCCTCCTCCAATCCCGGCGATATTGTGGCAGACTTCTGCTGTGGTTCTGGCACTCTTGCGGCTGTTGCTGAAAAACTTGGGAGACGCTGGATATGCTGTGATATGTCAAAGTATGCGATTCATGTAACAAGAAAAAGACTTCTTGACATTGCAAATTCAAAAAAGCTGGGAATAAAGGTTAAAGAGGAAAGTAAAAGACCAAAATATGCTAAACCAACAAGACCCTTCTATCTCATCACAGTTGCAAATTACTATACTGAAAGTCTTTCCGATGGCAGTGAGGCTATAAATCTCGCCCTTAACCTTTATGGGGCAGAATCTTTAAAAGAGCCTTTCAGATACCTTCATGGTTTAAAGAAACCAAAGGAGATAGTTCATGTGGCGCACTTTCAGTTTCCTGTAACACCACAGGAGATAAAGGAAACAGTTGAAGAATTTAAGAAGTCATATTTTTATGAAAAAGGCTTTTCCCTAACTATCCTTGGTTGGGATTGGGCACCTGATACATTTGAGAAAGCAAGAGATGAGGTAAAGAATGGAGATATAAAGATTTCTCTTCTTACCATCCCTCCCAGATCTAAAATTGAAGAAGTCTTAAAAAATCAAAATATTAAGCCATCCGAGCTTCTTAAAATAGGTTTTGTTGTTCCTGATGAGGTAAAAAAACATTTAAGGTTTCTTGAACCCGGAGTAATTGAGCTTGAAATAAGCAAGAATAAGCAAGAAATTGAACTTACTATAAAAGACTTTTGGGTCAGACTCCCACACGGTTATGAAGAGCTTGAAGAAGAGATACGCAAAAGAATTGAAGAGGCAAGAACAGACCAAACAAAAAGAAAGTATTTTGAGCCTTTAATTGATTACTGGGCAGTGGACTGGAATTACGATGGGAAGGTTTTTAAACATGATTTTGTGGAGTTTAGAAGAAGAAACAAAAAGGATCAGAAGATGGGACTTAAAGCAAAGAAAGTTTATGAAAAAGAAGGTGAATATGAGATTGTAGTGAAGATAACAGATATTTTTGGTGGAGAGACATCTAAAGCTGTAAAGGTGGTGGTAAGATGAATAGAGGAGCAAGATTTTTTAAATGTGATTTGCATCTACATACACCTGGCGATAGTTATTTTAATCCGCATAAATCAGATGTAGATGTATCTCTCGTGAAAGAATACGTTAAAAAGTTGAGAGAAAGAGAAATAGAAATAGGTGCTATTACAGACCATAATAAATTTTATCTTGAATGGTTTAACGCTTTAAGTGAAGAAGCTCAAAAGGAAGATATATACCTCTTCCCTGGTGTTGAAATATCAGTTGGAGACGGAAAAGAGGTTCATCTACTAGTGATATTTCCGCAAGAGGGAAAAGATAGAATAGAGGATATTTTGACGGCACTTTTTGATGCAAAAGAAAGATTTGATAACGCTGGACGACCTTTGCCTATAAGGAGAACGCTAGAGGATGTAGTAAATAAACTTGTGGATGAAGAGAAAGCCATAGTTATTGGTGCTCATGCAAGTAACCCTAAAGGTTTATGTAAATTTTCTTGGAGAACAATTAAAGGGTATATGGAAAAAAGTCTTTTAGGGAGAAAAATATTAGCCTTACAGGATGTCAGTGAGAGTGACTGGAATCAAATTTTACAAAGAAGGCAAGAGATTGAAAGCGAGAATCCAAATTTAAAAATTGTTCTACCTGCAAGAATTCATGCATCAGATCCAAAACAGTTGAATGATATTGGCAGTAAGTTTTCATACATCAAAATGATAGACCCACCAAATTTTGAATCACTTGTTTTGGCTTTTAAGACTCACGAGTTGAGAATAAAAGATGAATTACCATCCTACACATACACACAGATTCTTAAATTTGAATGTGAAAAGGGGGAGTTTTTGGAAGGGTTTAATGTATCCTTTTCCCCAGAATTAAATCTTGTGATAGGTCCAAGAGGTTCAGGTAAGACAGCTTTTATGGAGGCATTAAGATACACCTTAGGATTGGAGCCACCTTCTGAAGAAGGCAGAAGGATACACGAACGGATTGTGGAAAAAGTAATCGGAAGTGGAGGAAAATGTAAATTAACTTTAAAAACAAAAGAAGGGGTGCAATATCAAATAGAAAGGATTTTTAATGAAACCCCCAGAGTCTATAGAATAAGTAACGGTCAAAGAGAAGAGCTTAACCTTATACCTTCAGACATCCTCTCAAGGGCACCTATATTCATCTATGGACAGAAAGAAATTTATTACATCTCACAGGATATAAACCTTAAAGAGAAATTCATTGATAGATTTGCCGGTGAGGAGCTAAAAAAACAGATTATAAAAAGCGAAGATATAAAAAGGCAGATAAAAGTTAAATGGCGTGAATACCTGGATTTAAAAGAAAAAGTATCAAAGAAAGAGGAAATACAGAAACAGTTAGAGAGCATAGAAGATGAATTAAGAACCTTTAAAGAACAAAAAATCGCGGACAAGTTAGAAAAGGATCGTAAATATGTGAGAGAAGAAAGAAGATTAGTAGAAATAAAAGAAAGTTTAGATATCTTGAAGGAAACTCTGTCTTCCTTTGAAGAAGAATCAAAAATACAGTTTGAAAAATTAACTTCCGTATATGGAGAAATCAATAAAGACCTCTTCAAGCAATTTACAGATTTTGCAAGGGATAAAAAGCGTGTATGGGAAAGGCAAATTCAAGAGTTTGGGAAAATTATTTCCGAACTGGGAGAAGAGTATAAGAAAGTTGAAAAATGCTGGCAGGAGAGAAGAAAAATAGTAACTGAAGAATTGGCAGACATAAGAAAGACTATAAAAGGTCCTTTAAAACCAGAAAGGTATATAGAACTTGAGAGAAGGAAAGCTATTCTCTCTCCTCAACTCGCAGAAATAAAACGATACGATGAAAAGAAAAAAGATATCGAAGAAGAAATAAGAAGATTACTTTCTTCTTTGAAAGATTCTTGGTATCAGGAATGGCTTATACGAGATAGAAAAGCGAAAGAATTGACAAAAAAAATAGGCAAACTCGTAGAGTGGAAGGTGGTGTTTAAAGGAAATAAGAAAGAATTCGCCAGAAGACTAAAAGAGATATTTGGAGGTTTGAGAATAAGAGAAGAGGACTTTATAAAACTGGCAGATTTTTTTAGCGACGGAATAGAACTTTATGAGTCTTTGATGAAAAATGATTCACCCCTACCAAAAGTGAAAGTAACACAAAGTGCATGGGATAAGATGAGAAGATTTATAGAAAATGATTCTGAAAATGTTCTTTCTCTATTATTAATACGGGTGCCGGATATAGTAGATTTTTCTTTATTGATAGAAAATAGATATATCCCTTCAGATGATCTCTCGGTAGGTCAGAGATGTACCGCTATTATTCTTACTTTATTAGTTGAATCTGATTCACCTCTTTTAATAGACCAGCCAGAGGATGACCTTGATAACACCATTATATACGAAGGATTAATAAAAAAACTGTGGGAATATAAATCTAAGCGGCAATTTATATTCACCAGCCATAATGCTAATATTCCTGTTAATGGAGATGCAGAACTCATAATTTCGTTAGGTTCTCCAAAAGAAAACAAGGTAATGATACATGCAGTTAATCCACTCGATGATCCTTTAATAAGAAAAGACATACTTGAAGTAATGGAAGGCGGAGAGGATGCTTTTAGAAAAAGGGAGGAAAAGTACTTTGGATAAGTTGGAATTGTTAGAAATAATAGCCAAGGGAGAAGATTCTTTCACAGAATTGAAAGAAGATATAGAAAGTCCTGATGAAGTAGTGGCTGAGATATGTGCCTTTGCTAATTCAAAAGGAGGAAGACTAATTTTAGGAGTAAGTGACGAGGGAGAGATTGTTGGTTTAAAAAAGGATTGGTCAGATGAAATTTCCAACTGGATTACTACCAAGCTTGATCCTCCTCTTGAGGATATTACTATCCAAAAGTTTCTTATCGAGGAAAAGGTAATCATTGTAGTAGAAATACCTATTGGTAGCCAAAAACCTTATGCATTATTAAGGAGAGGCACAAGGGACTACTGGGTTAGATTTGGCTCAACAAAAAGAAAAGCTACTTATGAAGAACTTAGGAGACTTTATCAGGCGAGTTTGAGAATTAGTGGAGATGAAATACCTGTTGCAGGTACCTCTATGGAAGATATTGATATGGAATATTTTTCAAGTTTCTTTCAAAATTTCTTTGGTAAACCTTTGGAGGAAGAGTTGGAATCAGGAATTTCTTTGGAGAAATTGTTAACTAATATGAGGATAGTCGCTGATTCTCAACTAACTACAGCTGGATTACTTATTTTTGGAAAAAATCCCCAAAGGTTCTTACCTTATTGTATTATTTGGGCTGTAAGATTTAAAGGTTGTTCAACTACGGAGCCCATGATTGATAAGAAAGAAATAAGAGGGAAATTAAACGATCAGATAGAAGAGGCTGAAAAGTTCTTTAAAAATCATTTAAACCTTAAAGGCGATATAAAAGACTTTGAAAGAGAAGAAAAATATGAAATACCCCTGGAGGCTCTTAGAGAATCAATAGTAAACGCCGTTGCTCATAGAGATTATACTGTTAGGTCTAATATCAGAATTTTTATTTTTGATGATAGAGTTGAGATAATAAGTCCTGGAGAACTCCCCAACACTGTAACATTAGAAAATATAAGATATGGGATTCATGTGGAGAGAAATCCTATTATAGTTTCTTATCTCACAAAATTTAAAAAAATGGAACAAATTGGAACTGGCATTCCAAGAATGATCAGTCTCACCAAAAAAGAAACTGGTCATGAGCCTGAATTCTCCGTAATTTCTGGTGAGTTTAAGGTAACATTTTGGAGAGGAGGGAATGAAAAAGAAAAATAAAAGTATAAATATAGAAATTAAAAAACCTAAAGCAGATATTTTCTTTGTAGATCCATGGACAGTATTAGAGCCGTATCCTGAGATTTGCAATTTCAAAGACAAACCTACAGATAGCGCTAAAAGGGCTTTTGAGGAATATATTCTAAATGGAATTCAATGGGCTAATGAGGGAGCAAAAGAAGGAAATTCACATTTTCGCCATCCTTCAGAAGCTATTTGTGTAAATAATCTACGGCTTGAGGTTAAAAAGTGGAGAGAAGAGGGATATCCAGAAGTAACGGACACAACAAAAGAACTTTTGTATCACTGGTTTTATCATGAACGAGAAAAACCTTTATGGTTTTCACAGAGAGAAGCGATAGAGACTCTAATTTATCTCTATGAAGTAAAAGGGATAAAAAAAGTAACAGAGCTAATTGATATTTATTCCTGCTTAGATGTCAAGGGATATGAAGCTTATGACCGTTATCCAAGATATGCGTTTAGAATGGCAACGGGTTCTGGGAAAACAATCGTTATGGCTTTGTCCATTGTATGGTCTTTTTATAATTATCTCTGGGAGAAAAAGGGAAATTATACGAGATTCTTCCTTGTCATCGCTCCTAACCTTGTTGTTTATGATAGACTTGTAAGAGACTTTGAAAATCTTTCAATATTTGATGAGTTTGAGTTAATTCCTGAAAGCTGGAAAAAAGACTTTAAAATGAGGGTAGTAACAAGAGATACATTTTCTCCTGCTGATAGATTTCCTCCACCGGATGAAGAAGGTGTCATTTTTGTTTCCAATATTCATCAGATAGGTTTTAAGGAGTCTAAAGAGAAGGAAGAAGAAAAAGATTTGCTTAGTCTTTTTGGCAAGCCTTCTCCTGGCAGAGAACCATACAAGGCAAAGTCTCTTAGGCTTTGGGAGATTTTGGATAATTATCCTGGTATTATGATCCTGAAAGATGAGGCTCATCACATTCATCGTGAGGAAAGTAGCTGGCAAAATTATCTATGGAGTATGGATGAAAGACTCAAGACAAAATATGGACAAGGGATTTTTGCTGAATTTGACTTTAGCGCTACGCCAAAAGACGAGAAAGGAGCACTTTTCCCTTGGATAATTGTTGACTTCTCTTTAAGAGAGGCATTACAGACAGGAATTGTTAAGTATCCTGCAAGAGTTGTAGTAAAAGACGCTCCAGAGGTAAAGCGCGGCTCAGGTCTATCCGCCTATCGTCCATACATTAAAGCAGCCCTTCAAAGATGGAGAGAACAGAAAAGTAAACTAAAGGAAGTTGGAAAGAAAGCGGTCCTATTTATAATGGGTGCTGATGTGGAAGAAGCTAATGAAATCTACAAAGAGCTTTTAAAGGAAGATGACATAAGCGAAAGCAATATGATTCTTATTCATTCAGATTTAGAGAAGTGGGAAAAGACACAGAAGAAACTCAAAACAAAAATTTTATGGAAGGGAGTTGAGAGAGAATTAGACAAGGATCTTGCCAGAGAACTTGTAAAAACAATTGATGATCCTGAGAATCCTTTTGAAATTGTGGTGAGCGTGATGATGTTAAATGAAGGATGGGATGTGCGGTCTGTAACACTTACACTTGGACTCCGGTCTTTTGTAGCAAAAAGAGAAATTCTGCCTGAACAGGTTATAGGAAGGGGGTTAAGAAAGTTATTTCCCGAACAAGGTATAGACCTTGAAAAATGGATAAATATCTTAGAAGTAATTGGACCTCCAAGGCTACTTAAAATCATTCAGAAACTTGAAGAAATAGAGGGAATTAAAGTCCCTGAGAATCCGAAGAAATTCTTTGTCACTTTCTCTCCTAAGGAAGATATCAAAAACCATGAGGATATAATTTTGCCGATACTTGAGGGGTGGTATTATTGGGAAGGCATTGATTGGACAGATTTGGGTAGCAAAACCCTTAATCGTTTGCCTGCCGGAAAGTTTTCCTATAACGAAGTGGAAGAGTTGTCTCTTGAATATCCTTATGAAGTAAAAAGTATCAAAGGGCTAAAAATTGCAGAGGGAAGGGTTGAGTCTGAAATTCATGACTCACTTGTTTTGTGGATAAACAGAATTGCAAAAGAATTGGAAGAAGAGATTCCTATTCCTAATGCCTTTAATTTCTTGAGGGAGTTAATTAAGGAGTATATTGAAAGGAAACTTTTTAAACAAGAAGTTTCAGTTGAGGATGAAAAGGTGGAAATTTTCCTATTGCGAGAGGGGAGACTAAATTCAATTGTAAATGAAATTAAAACTGTATTAAGCGAGTACATAAAGAATCCTTTGAAGACCACAAAACCTGTTGTCAAGGAGTATATGAGAGCATCAGAAAGTAAAGCTTTTCCATGGACAAAACTATTTATTGACTCTAATAAAAGTTTGATGGCAAGAACTTTTTATAAAAACGGGAAATTGCAAAAGATACCTTCTGTTCCTGTAGATAATGAGTTTGAGAGAGATTTTGTTAATTTTTTGGAAAATGCATCTGATACGATTTCATTTATCAAAAATGTTCCTTTTGCTGTAGGATTTAATATCTTGTATTTTGACCCTGCTCTGTCGAAATGGCGTAGGTTTTATCCGGATTTCTTAGTGAAGGGAAATGACGGTTACTATATTGTTGAAACAAAAGGAAGAGAGGAAGAAGAAATAAAATATAAGAATGAAGCTGCTAAAAGGTGGTGTGAAACTGTAAATGAGGCTACAGATGTAAAGTGGGAATATATATATCTTACCCAAGATGTATTTGAAAAATACAGGACCAGTGATTCAATTAAGGAATTACTGAAAAAGGTATAATCTCCAAGGTAGTGTCCCCATATATGTGTAAATTTAAAAACTTGCAATGGGCTTACCCTCCCAATTCTCATTTTGCAACCTAAGTAAAC
>QMOO01000053.1 GCA_003648245.1 Caldisericota bacterium | reverse complement strand
TATTATTATTTATTAAGGTGAGGTTTAGGAGAAGGATTTCTCCTAATCCTGGATTTCACCTTAAGCCCACAATTTGTGGGCTTTTTTATTTTTAGGAGGCAAAAATGAGGATTGTAAGAGGAGCGACCTGTGTTGAAGAGAACTCAACTGAAGAGATAACAAAAAAAACACAGGAGCTTTTTAGCGAGATACTCAGAAGAAACAATTTGTCTAATAGGGATATTCTTGGAATTATTTTCACGATGACTAAAGATCTCACAAAGGTTTTTCCTTCCAGGGTTGTTAGAGAAAACTTTGAGCTCTCCCATACTCCTCTTCTTGATCTCGAACACAAATTTGTTGAAGGAGCAATGGATAAATGCATAAGGGTTATGGTTTTCGTTGATACAGACAAGGATCTTGAGCCAGTCTATCTTCATAGGGCGAAAAGTCTTAGAGAAGATATTTTTGGAGGCCGTAAGTGATTCTCATTTTAAAGAAAAATCTTAATGAGGAAGATATCCAAAGGATAATTGAAAGGGTAAGGGAAGCCGGGTTAACTCCCCATATCTCAAAGGGTGAAGAGAGAATCATAATAGGACTCATAGGTGACTCAAGGGCAAAGGATAGGGAGTATTGGTTGAATATGAATGGTGTTGAGGATGCTATAAGAATTTTAAGACCATTTAAGTTAGCCAGTAGAGAATTCAGAAAGAAAAACACAGTTGTTAAAGTTGATGGTATTGAAATAGGTGGCAAGGGAGTCGTTGTAATGGCTGGTCCATGTTCTGTTGAAGGAAGAAAACAAATACTAAATATAGCGAAGATAGTTAAGGATTTAGGGGCAAAAATTTTAAGAGGAGGCGCATTTAAACCCAGAACTTCACCATATAGTTTTAGAGGTCTGGGAAGGGAAGGGCTCTTGTATTTAAAGGAGGCAAAGGAGAAATTTGGTTTGCCAATTGTTACAGAGGCAATGTCTATTGAACAACTTGATCTGGTTGCAGAGTATGCTGACATAATTCAAATTGGTGCAAGGAATATGCAGAATTTCTCCTTGCTTGAAGCTGTTGGTAAGATAGAAAAACCGGTTCTACTTAAAAGAGGAATGTCTGCAAAGATTGAGGAATTTCTTCTTGCAGCAGAGTATATTCTTTCAAATGGAAACAGAGATGTTATTCTTTGCGAAAGAGGTATTAGGACATTTGAGACATACACAAGAAATACCCTTGATATATCTGCTATTCCTCTTTTAAAATCAATAACGCACCTTCCAGTAATTGTTGATCCATCGCACGCTACAGGAAAAAGGGAACTTGTAACTCCAGTTTCTCTTGCTTCAATTGCTGCAGGTGCAGACGGTCTTCTTATTGAAGTTCATCCTGAACCAGAAAAGGCTCTATCTGATGGTCTTCAATCTCTGTATCCTCATCAGTTTAAAGAACTAATGAGAAAGGGTAAGGTGATAAGTGAAGCAATTGGAAGATCCATTCTTTAGTATTTTTATAATTGGTCTCGGGCTTGTAGGCGGATCCATTGGTCTTTCTCTAAAAGGGGAATGGGTAAGATATGGATATGATGTAGACAAGAATGTTGAGAGAAAAGCTTTAGAAGTTGGTGCAATTGACAAATCTGTTCCACTTGAGGAAGGATTAAAATCAGATATAGTTGTTATCTCAATTCCTGTCCAATTCATACCTTATTTTATAAGAGAAAACAGGGATAAATTTTATAAAAATTCAATTCTTATGGACACAGGAAGCACAAAGAGAGTTGTCATTGAAGAGATGAGAAAGGTGGATTCATTCTTTATTGGAGGACATCCCATTGCAGGGAAAGAGAAGGGTGGAATAGAAAATGTAGATCCATACCTCTTTAATGGCAAAATTTTTGCTCTTACAGAAGAAAATAATCTTACAGAAGAAAAAAAGAGAATTGTCTTAAAATTTGTTAGAGATATAGGTAGTTTTCCTGTATTCATTTCAGCTAATGATCATGATTATATCCTTGGACTCACAAGTCATCTTCCATATATTGTTTCCTTGTCTCTCTTTTATTACCTCATGAAGAAAGAAAAGGGTAAAGATAAAATTTTTAACCTTGCAGGAAGTGGGCTTAAGGATACTACAAGAATTTCCAGTGGAGATCCCGTTATGTCTTACGGAATGGTTAAAACAAACTTTGATTATGTTAAAAGGTTTGTGTTTGAGTACATAGAGACCCTCAAGGAAGTTATTGAGATTCTTGAGAAAGAAAAACTCGAGGAACTCGCAGAGAATGTAAAAAAGAGGAGGGATGAGATATGGTAATGATTGAGCCAATAAAAGGAGTTTGTGGAGAAATATCACTTCCAGGAGATAAGTCAATAACACACAGAAGTTTTATATTTTCCTCTATAGCAGAAGGTTTTTCATTTATAAAAAATCCAAATACAGGAGAGGATGCTTTAAGAACTCTTAAAATAATGCAAAAAATTGGTGCCGAAATTTCTTTCGAAGATAAAACTATTAAAATTAAAGGTATTGGCATCTCTGGAATAAAGGAGCCAGATGATGTTCTTAATGCAGGGAATTCAGGAACAACCATCAGACTCCTTTCCGGGCTCTTTTCAGGAATTACAGGGAAACTTTTTGTAATTACAGGAGATTCTTCATTGAGAAAAAGACCAATGAGAAGGATTGTAGAACCTATAAGACTTATGGGTGGTTTTATAACCGGAAGAAGAAATGGTGAGTTCCCGCCTCTTGTAATAGTTGGAAGAAGACTTAAAGGTATAGAGTATGAACCAGAAAAACCATCAGCTCAGGTTAAAAGTGCTCTAATTCTTGCAGGTTTAAATGCTTAGGGAGGGACAACTATTTTAGAAAGAATAAGAACAAGAGACCACACAGAGATAATGCTCAAGGCCTTTGGAGGAAAGGTCTCTATTGAGGATAAAAAAATTACTGTATTTCCAGTTGAAAAACTTTATGGTAGGGAAATTATTATTCCGGGAGATTTTTCTTCTGCTTCATATTTCATTGTATTAACGCTTCTTTTAAGTAATAGTGAATTAGTTATAAAGAATGTATCATTAAACCCAACGCGAATTTACTTAATTCATGTTTTAAGAAGAGAAGGGGCAAGTATCGAGATTTTAAATGAAAAGGTGAAAAATGGTGAGAGATTTGGCGATATCTATATTAAATCGAGCAATCTTTCAAAAATCTATATTTCAAGAAATGAAGCACCTTTACTTATTGATGAACTCCCTTTAATAGGTATTATGGGTACGTTTTTGGAGGAGGGTGTCAAAGTTGAGGGAGCAGAGGAGCTTAGAGTAAAAGAGAGTGACAGGATAAAACTTGTTGTAGAAAATTTAAGAAATCTGGGTGTTCTTGCTTATGAGTTTTCAGATGGATTCTACGTTAAAAGGGGAAATGTGAAAAGAGGTGTTGTTAAGACAGGGTTTGATCATAGAATTGCTCTCTCTTTTTCAATTTTAGGATTTCTTTCAAAAGAGGGAATTTATCTTGAAGAGGCGGAGTCAATTAAAATTTCTTTTCCCAACTTTTTTGATATTGCAAGGAGGGCAGGTTATGGATAAATTTTATCTTTTAGGCTCTCCTATCTCCCACTCTTTTTCTCCGAAGATTTATAAAAGACTCTTTAAACTTATAGGAAAGGATGCAGAATACACTCTTCTTGAGACTAAAAAAGAAGAGCTTGAATTAAGAATTGAAGAAATTCTTGATGCTGCCAGAAATACAAAAGGTTTTAATCTAACTCAGCCACTGAAGGAAGAGATTTTGAAGTTTGATGTTTATCTTACAGGGATTGCAAAAGAAACAGGGTCTGTGAACTGCGTTAAGGTTAAAGATGGGAGATTGTATGGATTTAATACAGATTATTCAGGATTTAAGAGAAGCATTATACCCTCTCTGGAATATATAAAAGGAAAAGACGCAGTTATCTTTGGTGCCGGAGGAGCCTCCAGATCTGTAATAAAAGCTTTAATAGATATTGGAATAGGTAATATTTTTGTCATAAACAGAACATACAAGAGAGCCCTTGACCTCAAGGAGTTATTTCAGGGCAGAATAATTCCGGTTAAATTTTACGAAGCAGAAGATGTTGTTAAAAGAAGCAAGTTTATTGTGAATGCAACGACAGTAGGACTCGATGGTAAAGGGGCTCTAATTAAAGAACCATGGATAAGTAAAGATCAAATTCTTTACGACCTTATATATAATCCAAAAGAAACTGAATTTTTGAGGATCGGAAGGGAAAGAGGAGCCAGAGTTAAAAATGGTTTTACCATGCTCTATTTTCAATGCATTGATAATATAAGAATCTGGTATGGAGGGGAAGGATGTTAAAGTTTCATACAGCAGGAGAATCGCACGGAATGTACCTTGTTGGAATTCTTGAAGGAATTCCTGCAGGTTTAAAACTCAATCTTGATTATATAAACTCAATGGTTCTCTTGAGGAAAAGAGGTTATGGAAGGGGAAAAAGGATGAATTTTGAGGAGGATAAACCAGAATTCTTTGGAGGCCTAACCAGAGACAACATTACAACAGGTGCACCTATAGGATTCAGGGTAAGAAACATAGATTGGGAGAAAGGAGGAAGGGGCAAATTTTCCTCCATTCCAAGACCGGGCCACTCTGATTTCTCGGGGAGTATAAAATACGATTTTGAGAATCTCTATCTTCCAGCAGAGAGAGCAAGTGGAAGACTTACAGTTTTAGACGTTATTGCAGGAAGTATATGTATTCTTTTTCTCAAAGAGTTTGAAGTAGAAACCTACTTTTTTGTGACATCAGTAGGTGGAGTCAGTATTCCCATAGAACATTCTGATGGTGTCGATGCTATTTTCAAAAAAGCAATTTCTTCCTCCGTTCTTGTGCCGTTCCCTGAATTTGAAGAGAAGATAATGGGTGAGATTAATCATGCCATAAAAGAAAAAGATAGTTTAGGAGGGAGCGGTCTTGTGATCTTAAAGGGAGTTCCAGCAGGACTTGGAGATTATAACAGGTGGGATAAGAGAATAGATGGTCTAATTGCTCAGGCTATTATGAGTATTCCCTCTGTTAAAGCAGTTGAGATTGGAGAAGGTATTGAATCATCAAGATTTAAGGGAAGTGAGTTTCATGATCCATTCTTCATAAGAGGGGGTAAAATTTTAAGGGGGTCAAACAATGCTGGAGGGATTGAAGGGGGGATAACAAATGGAGAGGATATAATTGTAAAATTCTATGCGAAGCCAATTCCAACGGTTAGGAGAGGAGTTCCCTCTGTAAATTTTAAGGAGTTTAAAGAGGTTAAATCCAGTTATGTAAGATCTGATACAGTTGTAATACCTGCAGTATCCCTTATAGTTGCATCAAGAGTTTCCTTTGTTATCGCATCCACTTTTTTGGATAAATTTGGAGGAGACCACATAAAAGATATAAAAGATTCCTTCAATAGTTATATCAACTCAAGGAGAAGATTTTGGCAAAGATAATTTTATGTGGATTTATGGGTTCTGGAAAAACAACTATTGGAAGAGAATTATCGAAGAATCTCAAGATTCCATTTTTTGATCTCGATTCTGAAATAGAAAAAAGGTTTGGAAAGGATATAGATAAGATATTTCAGGATAATGGTGAGAATTTATTTAGAAAAATAGAGAAAGATGTTCTTCTTGAGTTTTTAGAAAAGAAAAAAGATTTCGTTCTTGCTGTGGGGGGAGGTGCAATTATTGATACTGAGTCCCTTAATAGAGTGCTTAAGAACTCAATTCCTGTACTTCTTGACGGGAGACCTGAAGTTTTTTATGAGAGGATAAAGGGAGATAGAAAAAGACCGTTGCTCCATTCCCTCCATGATTTCGTTCTTCTTTTTGAGCAAAGAAAGCACATTTATATGAAAATCCCCCTAAAGATTAATGCAGAGAGGCCCCTTCATAATATTGTATCTGATATTATGTGGATACTTAAAAGAAGAGAATTTCATAATCCTCAGAAGATTATTTTACAGGTTGGAATATCATTTTCACTTGTTAATAAAGAGTTTGATTTTCTGATAATAGACGAAAATGTTTATAAAATTTATAAGGAAAGGTTTAAAATCAAGAATAAATACATTGTATCAGGGGGCGAAAGGGCAAAAAATCTTGATGAGGTTTCTGATATATATGAAGCTCTTCTAAATTCTGGAGTTGAAAAGGATGGAAAGGTGGCAGGTGTTGGAGGGGGGGTAATTTCTGATATTTCTGGTTTCGTCTCCTCAACCTACATGAGAGGTGTAAATCTGTATCTTGTACCTACAACATTTCTTTCCCAGGTAGATAGTTCCATTGGTGGAAAGAACGGCGTTAATCTTTCATCAGGAAAGAATCTTGTTGGAACCTTTTACTTACCCGGATATACCTATATAGATCCTCTGTTTCTGTGGACTCTTCCTGGTAGGGAAATTATTTCAGGTCTTGGTGAGGTATTTAAGTATGGGATTCTTTCTGAAAATGGTATTTTTGAAATGCTTGAGAGAGCTTATAAATTTGATTTTATGACAATCTTAAAATTCATATATCCTGCAATTCTCGAAAAGATAAAATGGATTAAAAATGATATGTTTGACAGGAAAGGAGAAAGAGTTTTTTTAAATCTGGGTCACACAGTGGGTCACATGGTGGAAAGAATTATAGGTTTTGGAAATTTAACACACGGAGAGGCAGTTGCATTCGGTATACTCGTTTCAGCATATATTTCAAATAGATCCAAGATTTTAAAAGATAGCGATTTTGAAAGGATTATGTTTCTATACAAAAAATTAGATTTTCATGTTAAAAAGTTTGCGCCAATCCTTAATTTTAAGGAAGATGATTTAATAAAGACACTCCTTCTGGATAAAAAAACGAATTCCAGAAAGCTTACTTTAGTTCTTCCCAAAAGAATTGGAGAGGTTTTTTTAAAGAGGGATTTTCAACCGGAGTTACTCACAAAGTTTTTATTAGAATTTTTAAGAGACTTTAAGGAGGAGATATGAAAAAAATACTTGTAATTAATGGACCCAATTTGAACTTGATTGGTGTAAGAGAAAAAAATGTCTATGGTGAAAAAAGTTTAAAATGGATTCAAAGAAAAATGGAAGAGGAAGGGAAAAAATTTAAGTTTTCACTCACATTTTTTCAGTCAAATCATGAGGGAGAGATAATAGATAAAATTCAGGAAGGTAAAAATTTCGATGGAATAATAATAAACCCTGGTGGATACTCACACACAAGTGTTGCCATACTGGATGCTATCAAAAGTATTAATACTCCTGTAATTGAAGTTCATATATCTAACATATTTAAAAGAGAAGAATTCAGACATAGAATTATAACAGGAAAGGCTGCAAATGGAATAATAGCAGGTTTTGGGTATATAAGCTACCTTGCCGCTCTATATGGTTTATATATGATGCTTAGTGCTGGCGAAACTACCCTTTGAGGAACTTAAGTTTGTCTACATCCTTCTCATCAACTATGTACTTGGATTCTACCTCTTTTTCTGTTTTTACTTTCTTTCTTATAGTTTCTTCTTGAAGAGCTCTTATAGATAGTCTCATTTTTCTCTCTTCGGGCCTTACTTCAACTACCTTTGCTTCAACCTCCTGTCCAAGTTGAAGAACATCTTCTGGCTTTTTGATTCTCTTTAAAGAAATTTGTGATATATGAATAAGCCCGGTGATTCCCTCCTCTATTTCAACAACTGCTCCAAAGGGTAGAAACCTTATAACTTTTCCCTTTACAATTGTTCCAGGGGGATACTTTTCCATTATGTTTTCCCATGGATGTGGTTTTGCCTGTCTTAGAGAAAGGGACACCCTTTCAT
>QMOO01000052.1 GCA_003648245.1 Caldisericota bacterium | reverse complement strand
GGTTAAAGATTTAAACAAGAAATTTGGAGTAATTGTCAACAAAGAGATGGAAGGCTTTGATGAACTTTATGAGTATCTTAAAAAAGAAAACATTAAAGTTTTATTAAAAATTCCTTTTGAAAGAAGGATAGCTGAAAGTTATTCAAGAGGAAAAACTTTATCTGAGATTGACAAAGAGTGGGAAGGCACATTTCTAAACCTATACAACCAAATTCTGGAGGAAATAAATGATTGAACTTGCCATAGTGAGCGGAAAAGGAGGAACAGGAAAGACTACTGTATCTGCTTCTTTCTCGGTTCTTGCAAAGAATAAAATAATTGCAGATTGTGATGTAGACGCTCCTGATTTACATCTTCTTTTAAAACCTGAAATTCTTATCAAAAAAGATTTCTTTGGTATGAAAAAGGCTTATATAGATAAGGATTCCTGTATAGAGTGTGGAATCTGTATAGATGTCTGTAGATTTGATGCAATCTCACCAGATTATGTTGTAGATGCTGCTCTATGTGAAGGTTGCGAAGTTTGCTTTACTCAATGTCCTGTTAAAGTTATAGAGATGAGAGAGAATAAAGCTGGTGAGTATTTCGTATCAGAAACACCATATGGAAAGATGGTTCATGGTCTCTTAGGTGTTGGAGAAGAAAATTCTGGAAAACTTGTGGCTATAATAAGAAATGTTGCCAGATACTATGCAGAAAAGGAAAAAGCAGACTACATCATAGTAGATGGACCACCAGGAATTGGTTGTCCTGTAAATTCCACTCTCTCTGGATTAAAATATGCAATTGGAGTTACTGAACCTACAGAATCTGGACTCTCAGACTTAAAGAGATTAATGGAATTGTTCCACCACTTTAAAATAAAACCATTCATTATAATAAATAAATCTGACCTAAATTCTGATATGTCAGAAAGGATCAAGAGGGAATCTATAGAAGAGGGTGCTATATTTCTTGGAGAGATACCTTTTGATCCAGTGGTTGTTGAATCCTTAAAAATGGGAAAACCTGTGGTTATATACGAAAAGGAGAGCAAAGCCAAAAATATAATAATTGAACTTTGGGATAAGACAGAGACTTACCTTAACAAAGAAGTTTAGCGAAGATTCTCATCAATAACTTTCTTGATTAAATCTCTATCTCCAACATTGTATGGATACTTCATTCCATTTATAAATACACCATTATCAATCCCATACTTTTCTATATTTTCGTGATTAATTTCCACTTCTTCATAATGAATACTTAATTCAGTAGCAATTTTTTTGATTTCGCTCACTTTAAATGGAATCATAGGGCAAAAATTGTTTCTTAAAATAAATATACCTTCTTTATTTATATTTTTTTCCTTTCTTATAATAACCTTAACCTTTTCAGCCTTCAAAGGAAGATACATATACACATATCCCTTATCCTGATAAACCGGTCTAAATCCAAATCTCTGGAAATGAGTATAATACATGAATATGGGGCTTGTAGTTGCTCTAACCACTATCCCTTTCATATCTTTATTATCCTCTTTTAATCTCTCAAACAACCTCTTTCCAAGCCCCATATTTCTATATTTTCTTAATATCCATGTACATATAATAAGGATTACATCATCCTCTGCAGTAAATGGAAGAATGGAATTTTGGGATATGGAGTAGTAGAGATGACCTGAAATTTTATTATCTATAAACAGGTGATAGCCCGAAAAACTTTTTCCAACCTCATTTTTAAAGTATTCTCTTGAGATTTCAGATGTTACATTTAAAGGATTACTCTTATCTTCCTTAAGACAAGAGAAAGCGAAACCGGAACTTCCTTTATTAATTAACTTTATTTCAACATTCACTTTTATTCTCTGCTGTATGGTTTTCCAACTGAAGCAGGGAATTCCACTTGTTTTCTAAATATCATCATGATTATGAGTACTGAAACAAATGGAAGCATAAGGAAGAACTGGTAAGGAATATTTCCTGAGATAAGTTGAAGTTGATAGGAGATAACCTCAATAGCAGCAAAGAGAAAACCACCAAGAATTGCCCTTTGTGGCTTCCAGCTGGCGAAGATTGCTATTCCTATAGCCATAAAACCTCTTCCAGCAGAAATATCTGGAGAGTATGTCCCTGTAATTGCTATGGGTAGATATGCACCTGCCACACCGATTAATGCTGAACCTATTATAGTGGCAAGATATCTTCTTCCTACAACATTAACTCCTACAACGTCTGCTGCTTTTGGGTTTTCACCAATAGCTCTTGTTTCTAATCCAATCTTTGTTTTATAGAAGAACCAGTATGCCACAATTGTGGCAGCGTACATGAAATAAACAATCACGTCCTGATTGAAAAAGCCTGAAATTATTGGAATGTTGGAGATAACTGGAATCCTCACCACTGGAGTAGGTGGTGCTTCTGGAGCAGATAAACGAACTCCTATAACTATCTTATAGATGAGGTCTGAAAGACCACCTCCTAAAATAACAAGAGATATACCTAAAATGAATTGGTTTACCTTGAATGTCTCATGTATGAAGGCAAGCATAAGTCCAAACGCTGCTCCCATAAGTGCTCCTACAAGGAAACCAAGAAACCAATTCCCAGTTAGGTATGCTGTTATAAAACCACTGGATGCAGCGGCAAGCATAACTCCCTCACCTGAGACATTAAAAATTCCTGTTCTTCCAGCAATAACAATTCCTAAAGCAACAAGAGTATAAACTGTTGTATAAACCATGGTCTGGGTTACAAAATTATTTAAAAATTCCATCTCTTACCTCCTTACCGAAAACTTCTTTCTTATAACCACAATAAACAGAACAATCAGTGCCTGTGAAAGGAAAACAAGTTCAACCGGGATTTGCATAGTTCTTTGAAGAGCATCTGCTCCCACAAGAAGAACAGACATTAAAAACGCAGCAATAGGAACCCCAATGGGGTCACCTGCCACTATAAGACTTGTAAGAATCCCAAATATACCATACTGAGCACCACTGGTTTTTGCAAAACCTTCTATTAATTTGCCATGGATGGTCATAATTTCTAAAGCTCCACCAAGACCTGCCAGACTACCTCCTATAAGGAATGTAACCATAATAGTTTTTGCAAAATTTATTCCGTAAGTTTGAGCTGCAAAGAGATTGTAACCTACAGCAGTAATCTCATATCCCAACCTTGTTTTCTTAATAAGAATATAAACAAAAATAATAGCAAGAATTGCAAATATAATTGAGGATGGTATTCCACCAATAAATGGAAGTGTTGCAGACTTCGGAAGAGGTATAGTTATAGGGTGTCCCTCAAGGGGATCCTTAAAACGTGGAGCAGTTGCAATAAAGTTTACAAAAAGTGCTGCCACGAAATTTAGCATAATGGTTGAGATTATCGGATTTATATCATATTTTGCTTTAAGGTATCCAGCAATAAGTGCAAATAGACCTCCAGCAAGAATTCCAGAAATTAAAAGTAGGGGAACCAGCACCACAGCAGGAAGATTGAGGGGAGCAAGAGAAAGTCCAACAACAGTCGCTACAGTTCCACCCATTAACATCTGTCCCCAACCACCAATATTAAAGAACTTTATCATAAACGGTATAGTAAAAGCATATGTAGTGAATATAAGGGGGATAGTCTTTTTGATTGTCTCTTGAAAACCAAAGGCGGATTTAAATGAAGTAGTAGTCAGAGTTCTTAAGGCTCTGAATATGTCAAATCCCATGAGAGCAACAAGAACAGAGAAAACAGCAAAAGCGAGTAAAATGGCAATCAAATATACAGAAATATTTCTTAAAAATGGACCAAGAACTTTTTTATCCTTCTTTTCAGCCACACTAACCTCCTATCATAAGCAAACCAATTTTATACTTATCGAACTCATCCCTATTAAATATTCCCTTAAGCTCACCTTTATGTATAACTCCAATTCTATCACTTAAAATCATAAGTTCGTCAAGATCCTCATTAATCCAGAGTATGGCTCCACCTTTACTTCTTATCTCCACCAGTTTTTCAAAGATAAACTCTACAGTGGAAATGTCAAGTCCAGATGTGGGGTTGTGGGTGACAAGAAAATCAATTGGATTAACAAAGGCTCTTCCAATAATAACTTTCTGTATATTACCTCCGGAGAGTTTTCTTATAGCAATTTCAACATTAGGAGTAAATACATTGTAGTCTTTTACCACCCTCTCTGAAACCTTTTTCACTTCTTCCCAATCAATAAAAACATTTCTCTTTAGGAATCTTTCCTCTGCGTGATGTCCTAAAAGTACATTTTCTTTTATACTTCCATCTGGTAAAATTCCTTCTTTAATTCTATCCTCTGGCGTATAAAAAACACCTTTGGAAAAAACCTTAAGAGTTGGCAAACCGTTTACGCTTTCTCCGTTGATAATAATATCACCACTTTTAAGAATGGAGGGTTTTATCATAGCCTCTGCAAGTTCCTTCTCACCGTTTCCAGAAACAGATGCAACTCCAAATATCTCACCACCATACACTTCAAAAGATACATTCTTAAGTCCTGGTGTCTTTTCACTTGCTTCAACTTCTATGTTCTTAACAACGCAAACTGGCTCTTTTGACTTCTCAATCTCTGGCAACTCAACCTTCGGGAGAGCACTTTCGTTAACTTTTATTTCCTTTTCCATGAACATCAGTTTGACAAGACTTTCCTTGCTCATCTTCTCTCTTTCAAGAGTCCCCTGGACTTTTCCTCTCCTTAGAACAGTTACCGAATCACAGGCATCCATAACTTCTCTTATCTTGTGAGTTATAAATATAACGGTAACGCCTTTTTTTACAAGCATCTTGAGAGATTTTAACAGCTGCTGGAATTCTGCTTCTACCAGAGAGGTTGTTGGTTCGTCAAGTATAAGTAGTTTTGCTCCTCTGTATAGCGCTCTTACTATTTCAATCTTTTGCTTAACACCTGCAGGAAGTTCTCTCACCTTTACATTAAGAGGGAATTCAAAACCAAGATCTTCCGCCATCTTTTTTATTCTCTTACTTTCCTTTTTTAAAGGTAGAGTAAGTTTATCTTCTGGCGTGCCGAGCATTATGTTTTCTACAGCAGTAAACTCTGGCACAAGGGTAGATACCTGATGAACCATCCCTATACCAAGTTTTATTGAGTCAAATGGAGATCTTATTTTTACTTCCTTTCCTTCAATAAAAATTTGACCTTTATCTGGTCTGTAAAGCCCATATAGAATATTCATTAATGTTGATTTTCCAGCACCATTCTCCCCTAATAGTCCCCTGATTTCTCCTTTCCTTACAGAAAAATTAACATCGTGAAGAGCAACAACCTCTCCGAAAACTTTTCTTACATTTCTTAGTTCAACAAAAATCTCTTTGTTCATCGCCTCACCTTAAATTTTTAAAAGGGGCTCAATTGAGCCCCTTTTTTTTCTTTCTGTGCTTTCCTTATGGTTCAATGGTTTCTAAATTCTTTATTACCTTAATCTTACCTGATTCCACATCATCGGCAATCTGCTGAACCTTTGCATTGATTTCCTCAGTTACATTGCTTATTGGAAACTGAGTATACCTTGCCTGACCTTTTCCATACTTCAACTCTATGAATCCTCCCTTTTCTCCATTAAGGATTTTGCCAACAATATCCTTTAGAGGAACACTAAAATCAAAGAGGTCTGAGGTAAGATAGTTATCTGGAGCGTGAACCTTTTTATCTGTGTATTTTGTTGTAATAAATACAGGTCTATCTGCTTCTTTTACGGCATTGTAGAGACCGTAGTTTCCAAGATTTACTGAACTTAGTATTACGTCTACTCCCTTTGAAATTAAACCTTCAGCTGCCTGTCTTGTTTTTACTGGATCATTAAAATCACCAACATAGATGTACTGAAGTTCTGCATTGGAGCCAAGATCTCTTATAGCCTGTTTAACTGCATTGATCTCTCCGTGAGTAAATGGAAGCTCAAGTCCTCCAATGTAACCAATTTTACCTGTCTGAGTTTTTAGAGCAGCAACTGCTCCAAGAACATAAAAACCTGTATAGAAATTTCTATCCATATACCAGAAGTTTGGCTTCATATTATCAGGCTTTGCATCAACCTCAAGAATAAATGTTACATCTGGATAATCATCCCCAATTTTGTTTGCGGCACCATTGAACTGTGCACCGTGAACCCATATAATGTTGTAGCCCTCATTGATATACTCTTTCATAACTCTCTCTGCATCAGGCACTGCAACCTTTTCTGAATATGCTGTTTCAAGATCATACTCCTTACCTACATCCTGAAGAGCAACAAAACCTATAGTATTATAGTCTGCATCCTGAATAGACCCGGGGAATATTGCTGCCATTTTAAATTTTGGCTTCTCTTCGGGTTTTTCCTTAGGTGCACAGGAATAGGTGAAAACCCCTAATCCCACAAGTGCAATTAAAAGCAATGCTACTAAAATTTTACTTTTCATACAAATCCTCCTTTATACTTTGAAGTTGTAGCTTAACAAAATTATACCATACTAGGTCTTTCAAAAAGTGTATAATTTAAATATGGGATTACTTGGTGCTCATGTTTCAATTGCTGGAGGTATTTTTAAGGCTTTAGAGAGAGGAGAAAATCTTGGTTGTGATTCCATTCAAGTGTTCACAAAGAATCAAAGGCAGTGGAAAGCAAAACCGTACAGTGAAAAAGAAATAGTGAGTTTTAAAGAGAGTTTTAGAAAAAGCACGATAAAAAAAGTTGTTGCTCACTCTTCCTATCTTATTAATCTTGGGAGTCCCAAAAAAGAATCTCTTATAAAATCAAGGGAGGCTTTCATAGATGAGATAATAAGATGTCATTTACTTTCCATTCCGATGATAGTTGTCCACCCTGGATCCCATCTTGGATATGGGGAAAAAGAAGGTATAAGAATTATAATAGATAGCATAAATTTTATTATTGGGAAAACGTCTCACACAGATGTAAAAATACTCCTGGAGACAGTTGCAGGGCAGGGAACAAACATAGGGTACAGGTTTGAACATATTAAAGAAATAATGGATGGGATAGAAAATAAACAAAGGGTGGGGGTGTGCTTTGATACTGCTCATGTTTTTGAAGCTGGCTATGATATTAAATATAAGGAGAGCTTCCAGAAGGTTCTTGAAGAATTTAACAATATAATTGGAATAAAAAATCTTTTTGTTTTTCACATAAATGACTCCAAAACCCCGTTAGGTTCAAGGGTAGATAGACATACGAATATTGGTGATGGAGAAATAGGACTGGAGGCTTTCAAATTCCTTGTGAATAATAAATTGTTTTCTGATCTTCCTATGATTCTTGAAACTCCAGGAGGGGAAGAAGCATACGTTAAAGATTTAAGAACTCTTCGAGGACTTATCTATAAATGAAAAAGGTGGTTGTTATTGGAGATATAAATCTTGACATTATGGGATTTGTAGACAAATTCCCCACCAAGGAGGAATCAATTCACCCTGAGAACATTTTGATAAGACCTGGAGGTGCAGCTCTCAACACAGCAATTTCCCTGGCAATGAATTCAGTAGATGTTACCTTAATAGGAACTGTAGGGAAAGACGTTATAGGAAATTACATCATTGAGAAGATAGAGAAAATTATCGACACATCTTTCATCCAGAAAGTGAATGCCACTACAGGTATAGTCTATGTACTGGTTAAAGATGATGAAAAAACAATGATTGGTTTTAAAGGGGCAAACAAGCACATAAAGTTTGAGAAAAGATGGATTGGTTTACTGGAAAAATCAAGTGTTATTCATATATCTCCCTATCTCTTCTCTGAAGACTCTGGTTTCAGAATTTTCAACAAAATAAAGGATACTGTAAAGAAAAAAATTGTAACCTTGTCGTTCTCAAAAATTC
>QMOO01000051.1 GCA_003648245.1 Caldisericota bacterium | reverse complement strand
TTCGTCACTTTCCATTTCCTTCTTTAACAGGGGTTCGTTAACCAGGGCATCGTTGAAATTCATTCCAAATGGTATAAGTTTTGCAATCCTGTCCATTTCCTTGGCAGAGTACCCAAGAACTCTGCCAACATCTCTTATTACCCCCCTTGCCTCCATCCTTCCAAAGGTGGCAATCTGAGCAACTCTATCTTCCCCATATTTCTTTCTTACATACTCAATAACTTCATCTCTCCTCTCATCAGAAAAGTCAATGTCTATGTCTGGGAGGGAAATCCTTTGAGGATTAAGAAATCTCTCAAAGAGAAGATTGTACTGAAGTGGATTTATTTCTGTTATTCCAAGTAAGTATGAAACAAGACTTCCTGCTGCACTTCCTCTTCCAGGACCGACTCTTATACCTTTACGCTTGGCAAAAGAAACAAAATCTGAAACTATGAGAAAATAGTCTGAAAATCCCATCTCCTTTATAACAGAAAGTTCTCTTGTAAGTCTCTCCATTATCTCTGGAGTTTCCTTTCCAAACTTCTCTTCAATTCCCTCCTCACATTTCTTTTTCAAAACAGAAAATGCGTCTTCTCCTTCTGGAAGAGGAAATTTTGGTAACCTTGATTTTCCAAGAGGTATTTCAACCTCACATTTTTCAGCAATTTCCATGGTAGTATGAATGGCGTCTGGGATATCTTTAAATAATTCCCACATTTCCTCAAAGGACTTCAGATAAAATTCATCAGTTTGAAACTTAAGTCTATCAGGATTACTTATAGTTGTCTGAGTTTGGATACACAAAAGTATTCCATGTGCCTTTGCGTCTTCTTTTTTAAGATAATGGGCATCGTTTGATGCAAAGTATTTTGTATCTGTCTCTTTGGCAAGACGGAGAAGTTCAGGAATAACCCTTTCCTCTTCAGGAAGGTGATGATTCTGAAGCTCTATATAAAAATCATCTCCAAAGATTTCTTTAAATGCATAGACTCTTTTCTTTGCTCTCTCATATTGACCCGAGAGGATAAGAGAAGGTATCTCACCCTTAAGGCATGAAGTTCCAACAATCAATCCCTCACTGTACTTTTTTAAAACCTCCATATCTATTCTTGGTTTATAGTAAAAACCCTCAAGGTGTCCAATGGATACAAGTCTTGTAAGATTTTGGTAACCTTTAAAATTCTTTGCAAGGAGAAGTATGTGGTAATTTACAGCATCTTCCTTTCCCTTTTTATCAAATCTGGATGTGGGAGAAAAGTACATTTCAACACCTATTATAGGTTTTATTCCCTCCTTTTTTGCTCTTTTGTAGAAAGGTATTATGCCATACATTCCTCCGTGGTCTGTAAGTGCTACTGCTGGCATTTTAAACTCTTTAACCCTTTTTATGAGCTCATTTACTCTTAAGAATCCATCAAGAATTGAGTATTCGCTGTGGACATGAAGATGAATAAAGCTCATCTCTTAAGCTCCTCTAAAAATACCTCTCTTAATATTTTTGGATCCGCTCTTCCTTTTGTCTTCCTCATAACCTGACCAATAAGAAAAGTCAGGGCATTCTCTTTTCCTTCTTTATAGTCATTAACAACCTTTTCGTTCTCTTTGAGAACCTCTAAAACAAATTTTCTTATCTCGTCCTTCGATGTTATAGGAAGGATATTTTCCTTCTCAATTATCTCTTTAAAACTCTTGCCTTCAAATAGTTTCTTTATAATTTTTTTAAGTATCTTGGAAGAAATTTTTTCATCTGAAAACATCTTTACAGAGTTTGATAAATCTCTGGGAGTAAATGGTAGTTCTTTAAGACCTTTCTCATTCATAATTCCTAAAACCTCTGTAAGAAGCCAGTTACTTATTGCCTTTGGATTGTTAAATACCTTGAGTGATTCAAAATAAAAATCTTTTAAATAAATATTTCCTACAAGGGTTTCAACTTCTTTTTCTGACAGAGAAAATTTCTTCAATCTGTTTCTTACATCCTGGGGTAACTCGCCTATATCTTCTTTTGACTTTATGATAATTTCATCTGTAAGCACCAGGGGAGGAAGATCTGGATCAGGGAAATACCTGTAATCCTCTGCTTCCTCTTTTCCCCTCATGGAGTATGTCTTTCCATCAGACTCATTAAAGTGTCTTGTCTCCTGAACAACCTCTCCACCTTCTTTGATAATCTTCATCTGTCTTTCTATCTCATACTCTAAAGCCCTCTTAACACTTCTAAATGAATTCATATTCTTAACTTCACATCTCGGATGACCTTCAATGGAAACATTAGCATCACACCTTAAAGCTCCCTCCTCCATATTTCCAGTGGATACACCAAGATATATAAGTATTAGTCTCAGCTCCATTAAGTACTCCACTGCCTCATCTGGACTTTCTATATCAGGGTAACTTACAATCTCCACAAGAGGAACACCTGCCCTATTGTAATCCACATAGGAATAATTTGCCTCTACTATATCCTCAGGATGAAGCAGTTTCCCTGCATCTTCCTCAATGTGTGCTCTTATAATCCTTACTTTCTTTCCGCTCTTTGGTAAAACAAGGTAACCCTCTTTCGCAAGAGGAATATCATATTGAGAGATCTGATAACCTTTGGGAAGATCTGGGTAGAAATAGTTTTTTCTATGAAACAGAGATGTCTTTGAAATTTTACAGTTTAGAGCATGACCAATCTTTAAAGCATACTCAACTACCTTTTCATTAAGAGAAGGAAGCGCTCCTGGAAGACCAAGACAAACAGGACATATATTTGTATTTGGGGGAGAAGAAAAATCAATCTTACATCTACAAAACATCTTTGTTTCTGTATTTAACTGAGTATGTACCTCAAGACCTATTATTGGTCTCATAACTCACCTCACATCCTTTCAGGAGTAGAGACTCCCATAAATCTTAAAATTAATCCGAGTAAAATCTCCACACTTTTCACAACAACAAGTCTTCTATTCCTAACCTCATCGTCCTCTGTTAAAACAGGAAAGTCATGATAGAAGGAATGGAAGAGTTTAGAAAGTTCAAGAGCAAAGAATGGAAGAAGATGAGGAGAGTAATTTCTTGCGCTTGAAGAAAGGGTCTCCTCAAAGATAACTATCTTATTCATTATCTCCCTTTCTATACCAGAAAAATTGAAACTCACATTCTTTATGTCTGGAAATGGAATATTTCTTTCAACTCTTTTTCTCTCTATGGCCCTTGTCCTTGTGTAGGCGTACTGAATGTAATAAACAGGATTCTCCAGGCTCTTTTTTCTTGCAATTTCAAGGTCAAATTTAAGTGGTGCTGAGGGAGATCTGGCAAGAAACATAAATCTCACTGTATCTTTACCGATATCTTCCACAAGTTCTCTTAAGGTAACAAATTCTCCCTTTGTCTTACTCATCTTCACTTCTTTTCCACCTTCTACAAGATGAACAATATGGTAGAGAATTACATAAAGAAAATCCTCAGGTATACCAAAAGGTCTTAAAGCCCACTTTAATGGATTAACGTGTCCTATGTGATCCCATCCCCATATATCTATAACCCTGTCAAAGCCTCTCTTCCATTTGTTAACATGGTATGCTATATCTGTAAGGGTATAAGTGTAATCACCAGATGATTTTACAAGAACTCTATCTTTTTCATCTCCAAACTCTGATGACTTAAACCATAAAGCACCCTCTTTTTCATAAATCAACCCCTTGTTTTTAAGGATACTAAGAACCTCTTCAACTTCTCCCCTTTCCCTCATCTCTCTTTCAGAAAACCAATTATCAAACTCAACTCCAAACAAGGAGAGGTCTTCTCTTATGGACTCAATTATAATCTGTAGTGCTCTCTCACCAACTTCTTTTTTATTAAATGTTTTTCCATTAAATTCTTTAATGATTCTTTCTGCAATTTCATAAACATACTTTCCCTTGTATCCATCTTCAGGAAAGTCGTAATCTTCTCCTTTGATCTCCATAATCCTTGCCCACACTGATTCTTTAAGAAGCTCAATCTTTCTACCAGCATCGTTTAGATAGTACTCTTTTTGGACATCATAGCCAACATAGGAAAGTATGTTTGCCAGTGTGTCGCCAATAACAGCATTTCTCCCATTTCCAAGAGTTAGAGGACCTGTAGGGTTTGCAGATACAAATTCAACCTGAATTTTTTTCTTATCCGACAAGGAATTTCTTAAATAATCTTCCTTCTTTAAAAACAGATCAAAAACAAAGTCTTTATAGAACTTTGATGAAAAGTGCATGTTGAGAAATCCGGGTGGGAGAAGGTCAACTTTGTCAAAATACCTATTTTCCCTAAAGATCTTTAAAATCTTCTCCTTTACGCTATCATCAAACTTTATAAGAAAATTAGAGGAGATATCTCCATACTTTTTGTTTTTGGGAATGTAAAGAGAAAGGGGAGGTTTCTCCCCTAATACCTTTTCTACTTCCATTAAGAGAATATCTTTTAATACCACTACCTTATCACTCCAATTAATCTATTAATTACTTTCCTAACACCTGAAATTTTACCAACTTTTTCCTCTATTGCATAGAGGGAGGAAGGATTTGTTACCTCACCTTCAAGAAAAACCACTCCCCCCACTGAAAAAAATGAAATATTATCTTTAGTAAACATTCTGTCCTTAAGGATTTCTGAAATTTTATTTTCTATCTCCACATCTTTGCTTCTATCTCCTCTTGATACAATCCCATTTACAACACCAAGAACTCCCGGAACCTCTGATGCTCTATCAACCACAGCTTTTTTCTCCTCTTCACTCTCAACATTTCCCTTTATATAAGCAATTTTGTTGAGGACTTTTACCCTCAAATGAAAGATTTTAAGTTCCCTTAAGGCATCAAAAAGTAAGCTTTCAAGAGCAAAATCATTAACTGGAAAGGGAGGCTCGATCTTGATCTGGTTTTCTATCCTCTTTACAGGGAGAGATTTAAAATAAGTCTCTATGGTTTTTTTCTCTTTTAGAGTTGAAACGGAACCAAATATTTTTAAAATGCCATTTCTTACACTCACATTCACAGATAAGTTTCTCTCCTTTATTATTTTGGTTGCCGCATCTTCAATATCTTCATCAGAAATACTCCTTCTCACTGGAACTGAAAGTGAATTTACAATCTTTTTCACTCCCTTTATAGATCTTACGAGTTTTTCTGCTCTTTTTATAAGGGTTTTGTCTCTTACTTCTCCATCTAAAAAGACTTCTCCTGAAACAACTGATATATCAATTTTTTCGTTTTTTAAAGCTTCATCCCTTTTAAATAGATTCTCCACCCTCTTTAATATTCTTCTGTCCTCCGCTATCTTTCCCTTTGCAGGAAGAAAGCGTTCCTCTTTCATTATTTTTCTCCTCCTTATCTTTTCTACTTTTATTATATAAAACTTACATCCCTCAAACAAGTTTAGAAATTACCTTATTTCAAATGTGTTAGACTTAAAGTATGAGATTTAGATTTTTGTGTGGGTAGCCTTTATCTTAGGTGGAATAACTGTATCTAAGTTACTGGATAAATTCATCTTCAATACGAAATTTCATTTCAATGCACTCATGTTTTCAATAGGAATCATTTTACTGCTTTTATCTTTCTATATAAGCAGTAAAACTGGAAAACTGTTAAAAAGATTTGGCAAAGAAGGTAATGTACCTCGTTTTCAAACCAATAAACTCATAAGAGAGGGAATATACTCATGTATGAGGCATCCAATGCATTTAGGGCTTATGCTTATGCCTTTCAGTATAGCCTTTCTTATGAACTCTATTTCCTACATGCTTATCATTGTTCCTGTCACAGCCATACTCATGTTTGTACTTATAAAGACCATTGAAGAACCTGAGGCGATTAAAAAATTTGGAGATGAGTATATAAAATACATGAAAGAGGTACCTATGTTTAATTTATCTTTAAGTTGCCTTAAAAAATTATTTCAATAAATTAACCTCTTTAATAACGTATAAAACTTTATCGTTTAACTCTATTCTTCCAATAGACAATCTAAACCAGCCTTTACCTAAATCAAGGATAGAAATTCTCTCTTCAATTAATTTATCCCTTAACTTTTTATAATCTTTTACAAAGAACAGAAGAAAGTTAGTCTTAGATGGAAAAACTTTTAACCGGGGGATCTTCTTTAGTTCATTAAAAACTCTTTCTCTCTCAGCCTCTATCCATTGAATTCTCTCAAAGAATATATCCTTATGTTTAAGAACAACACTACCCATAACCATGGAGAGATAAGGAAAATTGTATGGGTTTTTGAAACCATTGAAATGGGATACAAAATCTTCATTAGATATTAAGTATCCAATTCTCTCTCCAGCAAGGGAAAAGGACTTTGAGAAGGTTCTAAGAATTATAAGGTTATTAAACTTATTAATTAATGGCGCAAGGGTGGTTTTACTAAACTCAAAATACGCCTCATCTATAACAACAAATCCTCTAATTTCTTTAAGAATTCTAACAATTTTGTCCCTTGCAAAGAGATTTCCGGTAGGATTATTTGGGTTTGGTATAAAAAAAAGCACTCTTGTATCTTTTACAACATTTAATGTTCTTTCCATATCTATGGAGAAATCCCTTGAAAGAGGAATCTCAATAAAATTAGCTCCCAGCATTAGTGAAAATTCCTTATAGCATTTGTAAGATGGAAGGAAAGATACAATATTAAAACCTTCCTTACCAAATAAGCTTATAAGAAAATAGATTCCTTCGTCTGCCCCGTTAAGAAGAGAAATGTTTTTACCATCAAAGCCTGTATATTCAGTAAGTGCGGATATGAAAGTGTTATCTATGGGGGAGTGATAGAGCCTTATATCATCTCCATCTATCCTCTCTTTAAATTCAGAAAGAACAACCTCTGGGAGAGGAAAAGGATTCTCATTAAGGTTCAATCTATCCTTTCTAAATTCAGGAAATCTGTAAGCTTTAAGTTTCTTTATTCTCTCTGGAATCATACCAAAATTAATTATAACAGATGGTATAATTCAATAAATGGGATATCTTACACTTTACAGAAAGTATAGACCAAAGCAGTTTGAGGAAATAAAAGGGCAGGAACACATAATAAAAACCCTTGTAAATTCCCTTAAAGAAAAGAGGGTGTCTCATGCCTATCTATTTTCAGGTCCCAGGGGTACCGGGAAAACCACAACTGCAAGAATATTTGCCAAAGGGCTTAACTGTGAAAAAGGGATTACTCCTTACCCATGCGATAAATGTAAGAACTGCGTAAGTATAATGAATGGAACTCATATGGATGTTATCGAAATAGATGCAGCATCCAATAGAGGTATAGATGAAATAAGGAATTTAAAAGAAAGAGTCAATCTTTCACCATCCATGGGTAGATATAGAGTATTTATAATAGACGAGGTTCATATGCTGACACAGGAAGCTTTTAATGCTCTTTTGAAAACACTGGAGGAACCACCTCCACATGCTGTTTTTATTCTTGCAACCACAGACCCCCAGAAGGTGCCAAATACAATTCTCTCAAGATGTATAAGATTTAACTTTAAGAGAATAGGTATAAAAGACCTGATGGAAACAGCAAGAGAGATATTCTTAAAAGAGGGAGTTGAAGCAGAGGAGGATGTTATAAGAAAGGTTGCAGAAGCATCATATGGCTCTCTAAGAGACTTACTTTCTATTCTTGAACAGTTGATCCTTTACTCAGGAGATAAAATCAACCTGAAAGACTTAAAGGAACTATTAGGAGAAACTGAGGAGACGTGGCTTAAAAAATGTTATACATCCATGAGAAATGGCGATGACGCAACGGTTCTATCCCTGATAGGAAATGTCATAGATTCGGGAAAAGAGGTAAAACAGATCCTTTTAGATCTGATAAACTACGGGAGAAAACTTCTCATGGCTAAAGTATTTGGTGAAGATGTAGAGGAAGCAAAGTACTTTAGAAGAACTGAACTTGTAAGTATAATTGAAAGTTTTATGGAGATACTTCCTGAGTTAAGATAC
>QMOO01000050.1 GCA_003648245.1 Caldisericota bacterium | reverse complement strand
ATCTGGAAATGGTGGGGAGAGAGAAGTTGATGTAAGTGTAAGTGTGGTTCCAAAGGTAAAGAAAACTGTTATTGAACTGTTTATCGGGAGTGTGACTGCATATATAAATGGAGAAGTATATACTCTTGATGCAGCTCCATACATTAAACCACCTGGAAGAACAATGGTTCCATTAAGGTTTATATCAGAGGGACTTGGGGCAACTGTGGACTACTGGCCAAAGACGGGGAAAGTTAAAGAGGTTTACATTTACTTTAAGGGTAAGAAGATAACACTTTACATTGGAAAGAACGAGGCACTCATTGATGGAAGTAAGGTTTATCTTGATGCAGCTCCTGAAATAAAACCACCTGGAAGAACCTTTGTTCCAATTAGATTTATAGCAGAAACCTTTGGTGCAGATGTAGGCTGGGATCCTGTCTTAAGAAAGGTGATAATAACAATGGAGGAGGAGTAGTTTCCTCCTCCTCCAGAAAATTATTTACCTGAGACAGAAACCCTTGGAATTAGAAGGTAGGGTGAGAGTGTTGAATCATACCACTCTCTTTCCTTTGATGGATAAACTTCTGTAAGATCCTTAAAAATATTCAACTTGAGGGTTGCATTCTTTACTCTTCCCACTATTTCTCCATTTTCAACAAGAAATCCAAGCTCAATATTTCCATTTACTTCGCCGCCAAGCACATTACCCATCATAACCCCCATAAGAGAATCAATAATAAGCCCTTTCTTTATACTTCTCAGAAGATTTATATATTCCTCCTTACCTTCTTCAATCACAGTATTGGTGAATGAAGGTGAGGGCATTGTTTCAAGATCTATCTCTCCTGTCAGTCCCTTTTTCTTTAAAGCATTTCCTCCTCCAAGGGAAAGTTTCTTTCCACTATCAAGATCTGTAAGAAAACTTCTTACAACACCCTTATCTATGAGAACCTTCTCCCTGGTAATGGAACCCTCATCGTCTATCTCCATGGAACCGGCACCACCTACAAGGAGAGGTTTGTCATAAACAGAAAGACTTTCACTAAAGATTTTTTCTCCAATCTTATCCTTTAAAAGTGATAAACCCTTAACAATATATCTTCCATTAAGAGCAAGGGAGAGAGGAAGAAGAAGCAGGGAGGTAGCTTTAGGTGTGAATATAACAGGATAGGTTCCTGTCTCTATAGTTGTGGTTTTCTCGGCATTTATAAACTGTTCCTTAACCCTCTCCACACTACTATCTATATTGACTAAATCCATACTGGAGAAACTCTTTGAATCGTAAATGGTAAGAAAATCTCCTTCTCTCATAATCTGGCCACCAAGAGCAAAGAAAATTACGGTTTTTCTAACCCTGCCTTGGAAACCATTTGTGGTAATTATGTCTTTGGTTATAATATCCCTTTCCATATAGAAGAAAGGTTCTATCTCCTTCTTAAATGCCTTTAATTCTTCTATGACCTTTTCTCCCTCTTCTATAAATTTCTTTCTCTCCTCCTTCTCTATTCTCTCATCATAAAAATTCTTTTTATCAACGCTTCCATCTTCTACAAACTGAAAATCAACCTTATCACCGAATTTTGAAACTGTAAGACTCTCGTTTACAACTGATTCAACATCTTCTGTATCAGTTGAAAAGGAAAAACCGAGTTTTCCATCTTTTATAACTCTTACAGCAATACCTCCACTTTTTCCTTCCTCAATATTTTTAAATTTACCATTCTCAAAGGAGAGGGATAACTTATCGATGTTAAGTATTAAAAGTTCACCACTTGCTCCACTTTGTTCAACAAGTTTCACAAATTTTTCTCTCATCCCTTACCTCCAACAAGTGCATTACTTATAAGTATATGGGGAGAACCATGACTCACCGGGAGCGGATACTGATTTCCCTTTCCACATCCACCACCAGAGTCGTGTATCTCGAAATCATTACCTATACCTACGATATTTTTAAGAGTTGTGAACACATTTCCAGAAAGAGAGATGTTTTTGACCATTTCTGAGATCTTCCCATCTCTTATTATGTACGAAACTTCAGGCACAAATGTAAATAGTTCTCCATTGGTTTGACCACCAAAAGCTCCCTTTGCATAAACTCCAAACTTCACATCTTTTATAAGATCAGGAAAATCAACCTTACCATTTTCTATACATGTAATTCTCATCCTCGGTATAGGAGGGAAGTTATAGGATAGTGCCCTTCCGTTACCTGTAGCTTCTTCCTTCATCTTTCCTGCAGTTTCCCTTGAATGCAATCTTCCATTAAGTATTCCATTCTTGATAAGGTAAACCTTTTTTGTTTTTACACCCTCTGAATCATACATGACAAAACCTCTCTTACCCTCCATATCACCTGTATCAAAAACATTAAGTTCTTCTGAACCAAAAACCTTTCCAATCTTCATAATTTTCTTTAAGTTCTCATTTTCGTAAATGTTGTCTCCTTCGCTTAGATGACCAAAGGCTTCGTGTATGAAAACTCCCCCGAGCTCCTGATCTATAACAACAGGGAAGTTTCCTCCCTGTATCTCCTTGGCATTCAACAGCTCAATTGCAAGTTTTGCCTTTTCTTTGATTTCCTCCTCAAGACCAAACATCACAGAAATATCATTGCTACTCCCAAAACCAACTTTACTCCTCTGTGTCTCTTTTCCATTACTTGCAATTGCTATCATGGTTGATCCTATATCTATAACATCCTGCTCAACATAACTTCCCTGAGAATTAGCAAAATAGACCTTTTTAACCGTATCGTGATACCTTATAAATGTTCCCACTATTTCCTTTCCAGCCGAGAAAAAGATGTCATTATATCCCATGAGTGTTTTTACCTTCTCCTCAAGGGAAACATCTTCAGGATGTTTGATTACTCTGGGTTTAAACTTTACTTCAATTACATCAACAGATGCAAGAGTGGCTTTCTCCTTTACAAGTCCCTTCAGGGTCTTTGCCTGAGATATGGCATCTTCAACCTTTCTTCTTATCTCCTCAAGACTATTGAAGTATACAAAGCCCCATACACCACCTACCAGAACTCTGGCATTTCCTCCAAAGAACCTACCTCTCTTTAAAGTCTCTATGCTTCTTCCTTTTATTTCAACTCCTGTCTTCTCTCCCTTTTCAACCCTGATTTCCAGATAATCAACATCATCTCTTTTCACAATACTTCTTATTAAATCTTCAATCAAATTTGTACCTCCTTTCTAAGTTTCTAATTAATAATAAAAGATAGAGAGAATTATTTCAATTACTAAAAATCGTAATTCTCTTCACAAATCTTTTCCTTTATTTTTTAAGTGCTATAATATAATAAGGTTTTGGCAATAATTAAAATCAAATAAATGGAGGAAAGAAAAGTGAAAGAGGTGTTTGAGGTTAGAATTCATGGAAGAGCAGGTCAGGGTGCTAAATCAGGGGGTCAGATCTTAGCACTTGCCGCTTTTAAAGAGGGTAAAACAATTCAAGCCTTTCCTGAGTATGGCTCGGAGAGAAGAGGCGCTCCAACAGTTGCCTATACAAGAATCTCTGAGAAAGAAATAAGATCTCATGAGCCTATAGTTAATCCAGATGCTGTAATCGTTCTTGATGACACACTTTTATACACAATTCCTGTAACTAAAGGCTTACCCGATGAAGGAGTGTTAATAGTTAATACTGTGAAGAGTCCTGAGGAGGTAAGAAGAATAACCAAGTTCAAGGGAAAGATCTTCACGGTAGATGCAAGTGGAATAAGCATAAACAATGTAGGTAGAGATGCTCCAAATGTTCCATCCCTTGGAGTTCTTGTCAAAGCTTATCCCTTTGTCAAGCTAGAATCTATTGAACTGGCTATAAAGGAGATTTTTGAAAAGAAGATAGGAAAGGAAAAGACAGAGGCAAACATAAAGGCTCTTAGAGAAGCCTACAAGGAGGCAAAGTCATGAGCGAGAAGGTAAAGTGGAGTGAACTCAAAGGATGGAAGGAGATACCCATAGGTGGAAACCTGCCAGCTAAGACTTCTCTGGAATACAAAACTGGAAACTGGAGAACATTCAGACCGGAATTTGATCCAGCTCTATGTACTCACTGTATGATATGTGTTCATTACTGTCCAGATTCCGCAATACCTGTAATCATATCTGAAGAAGGAGTTAAAGGTTTTAGAGATAGAATATATAAGGGTCCAGTTAGACTTGAAACTGACTTTGAATACTGTAAAGGGTGTGGCATATGCGCTGAGGAGTGTCCCACAGACGCAATTAAAATGGTAAGGGAAACATGGGAGGATTAAAATGAGTGTGACAAAAGTTAAAAGCACAAAAAAACCATTAGCAGGAAATGAGGCTATTGCTGAAGCTATGAGGCAGATAAGGCCAGATGTTGTTGCAGCATACCCCATTACTCCTCAATCTCCCATAGTTCACACATTTGCAAAGTTTGTTGCTGATGGTGTAGTGGATACTGTGATGGTAACTCCAGAATCAGAACATTCTGCCATATCTGTGGTAACAGGTGCAGAGGCATCAGGAGCAAGAGCCATGTCTGCTACAGCATCACAGGGGCTTGCACTTATGGTGGAAGTTCTACCTGCAACATCTGGATTAAGACTACCGGTAGTTATGGCAATAGCAAATAGAGCATTATCTGCTCCAATAAACATACATTGCGATCACTCTGATTCAATGGCAGTAAGAGATCTCGGGTGGATTCAGATTTACTCTGAAAATGCACAGGAAGCATATGAAAATATGTTTCTTGCAGTAAGACTTGCAGAACATCCAGATGTTCTGCTTCCAGCAATGGTTATGCTCGATGGATTCATCATAAGTCATGGAGTCGAAGTTGTAGAGGTGTATGATGATGAGGTTATGCATAAATTTGTTGGTGAAAGAAAACCAAAATTTTCTCTATTAAACTATAAAGAGCCATGGACAATGGGTCCTCTTGAACTAACTGATTACTACTTTGAAACAAAGAGACAGGAGCAGGAAGCCATGAAGAAGGCCAAAAAACTGTACATAGAGATAGGCAAAGAATTATCAGAAATCACAGGTAAAGAGTATGGATACTTTGAAAAGTACAAACTTGACGATGCAGAAGTGGGTATAGTGGTTCTCTCCTCTGCTGCAGGAACTGCCAAGGACGCAGTGGATGAATTAAGAAAAGAGGGCAAAAAGGTAGGATTGTTAAAACCAAAACTCTTTAGACCCTTCCCGTATGAAGAGATAAGAGATGCTCTAAAGCACCTTAAGATTATTGGAGTACTTGATAGATCCTACTCCTTTGGAGCTTACTCTCCTCTTTATGGAGAGATAAGAAATGCCCTTTATGATCTTGATAAAAGAATTCCTATTCAAAGTTACATCTACGGTCTTGGTGGAAGAGATATATTCAAACACGAGATAAAAGAAGTCTTCAACGAACTTCTCCAGGGTAAAGTTTCAAGTGAAGAGAAGTGTATAGGACTTAGAGAGTAAGGAGGAGAAAATGAATATAAGAGAATTGGCTAAAATTCAGGCTGAGCAGGGTTTAAAGCTTGTTCCGGGGCACAGAATGTGTGCCGGATGTGGAATAAACACCATAGTTAGAACAATCCTTTCGGCCTCAAAAGATCCTATTATTGTTGTAAATGCTACAGGGTGCCTTGAAGTTGTCACAACGATATATCCATACACTGCATGGAATGTTCCATGGCTCCATGTCACTTTTCTTAACGCAGCATCTGCTGCATCTGGAGTTGAAGCTGCCTATAGAGCACTCAAGAAAAAGGGAGTTGTCAAAGACAAAGTTAATATAATTGCCTTTGGAGGAGACGGAGGAACCTATGATATAGGCCTTCAGGCTCTCTCAGGTGCCTTTGAAAGAGGACACAATTTCCTCTACGTGTGTTATGACAACGAAGGATACATGAATACAGGTCATCAGAGAAGTGCAGCTACTCCATTTGGAGCATCCACAACAACTGCTCCATCTGGTAAAGTATCCTTTGGAAAGGGAGAGTGGAGAAAAGATCTTGTGAAAATTGCAGCAGCACACAATATTCCTTATGTGGCTCAGGCTTCCATATGGAAAGTTGTCGACCTCTACAACAAAGCAGAGAAAGCTCTATCCATAGAAGGTCCAAAGTTCATAAATGTATTGATGCCATGTACCACCAACTGGGCTTTCCCGGAGAATCTAACCATAAAAATAGCAAAACTTGCCACAGAGACAAATTTCTGGCCTATCTACGAGATTGAAAATGGCGTACTTACAATAAACTACAAGCCAAAAGAGAGGAAACCAATTGAGGAATTCTTAAAGCTTCAGACAAGATTTAAACATCTGTTCAAACCAGAGAACAAGCATGTGATTGAAGAGATGCAGAAGAAGATTGATGAGGATTGGGAAAATCTTTTGAAGCTGGAGAGAATAACCCATGAAGAGGGAGTAAGGTTGTGATATTTAAAGCCCCAGAGTATTCTGGGGCTTTTTATTTTAAAGGAAGGAAAAATGAAGACAACCCCATTGATTGAATTACACAAAAAACTTGGAGCGCATTTAACTGAATTTTATGGATTCCTCATGCCCCTCTATTACAAATCTATAAGAGATGAACATCTATCAGTGAGAAATGGTGTGGGTATTTTCGATGTTTCCCACATGGGGGAAATAGAGATAGGAGGAAAGAAAGCAAAACTCTTTGCTGATTACATTTTAACCAATAACATTAACTTAACATCCTACGGAGACGTTAAGTACACCGTGATGTGTAATGAAGAAGGAGGAATCCTTGATGATTTGTTCTCCTACACATTTTCAGATGAAAGAATTCTTCTTGTCGTGAACGCTTCAAATATTGAAAAGGACTTTAACTGGATTAAGAAACATCTGTGGGATGGACTCAGTGTAAAGAACATTTCCAGCGAAATTGTGGAATTTGCCATTCAGGGTCCTCAGGCAGAAAAATTCCTCCAGAGCTTCACAGACTTTAACCTCTCTCAGATTGGTTACTTTAAATTTAATGAGATAGAAATTTTTGGAGAGAAGCTACTTGTTTCAAGAACCGGTTATACAGGAGAAGATGGATTTGAAGTATACATGAAAGCACCACTTGGAGAGAGAATATTCATGGATGTTCTTGAGAAGGGAAAGAAGTTTAATCTACTCCCATGTGGCCTTGGTGCAAGGGATACACTAAGGTTTGAGGTGTGCTATTGGCTTTATGGAAACGATATTGATGAATCCACCAATCCTATAGAATCCGGTCAAAAATTTCTTGTTGATTTTTCAAAAAATGACTTTATTGGAAAGAAAGCACTGGAAAAGATAAAAGAGGAGGGAGTAAGAAGAAAATGGAGGGGGCTTGAGGTTAGCGGTGGCATAGCAAGACATGGTTATAAGATCTTTAAGGACGAAAAAGAAGTTGGGTTCGTAACCAGCGGAAATTTCTCATTTATCTTAAATAAATCCCTTGCATTAGCCTACATTGACCTTCCTTATGGTAAAATTGGAGAAGAGGTTAAAATTTCAGGAAGGGGAAGGGAGTTTACAGGGAAAGTTATTAAGAAACCTTTTATAAAACCAAGAACAAAAAAATAAAAAGGAGGAGAGTAAGATGGCTAAAGTTGTTGAGGGTCTTTATTATGCAAAGACCGACGAGTGGGCAAAGGTAGACGGAGACACTGTGACTGTTGGTATCACTGATTACGCCCAGGATCAGTTGGGGGACATTGTCTATGTGGAAGAAGCAGAAGTAGGTAAAAAGGTAAAGAAGGGTGAAGCAGTTATATCCATTGAATCTGTAAAAACAGCAGCGGACATACATGCTCCAGTATCAGGAGAAATAGTTGAAGCAAACAAAGAGGTATCAGAAAATCCATCTATAATCAATGAAGATCCTTATGGAAAAGGTTGGCTCTTCAAGATAAAAATGGAAAATAAAGAGGATCTCAACGATTTAATGGACTCCAAGGGATACAGCGATTACAGAAAGTAAAATGAAATACATTCCTTTAACGGAGGAAGACAAGAGAAAAATGCTTGAGGAGATGGGGATTACATCCATCTCCTCTCTTTTTTCTGACATTCCAGAGGAGGTACTTTTAAATAGAGATTTGAATCTACCACCTCCTCTCAGTGAAAAAGAAGTAATCTCTCTTATTAAAAAGACT
>QMOO01000049.1 GCA_003648245.1 Caldisericota bacterium | reverse complement strand
TTTGGCGGTGGTTCAACTGCAATGGATGCAGCAAGAACAGCTTTGAGGCTTAATGCAAAAGAGGTTATCGTATCTTATAGAAGATCGAGAAACGAAATGCCTGCACAAACTGAGGAAGTTGAGGAAGCTATGGAGGAAGGAATTAAATTCATGTTCTTAACAAATCCTGTGGAATTTTGTGGAAAAGAAAAACTCGAGAAGGTAAAGTTGATAAAAATGGAATTTAAGGGTTTCGATAAAAGCGGAAGAAGAAAGCCTGTACCCGTTAAAGAATCAGAATTTGAGATGGATGTAGATTTAGCCATAGTATGTATAGGACAGAAAGCAAAAGTTTCTCCCTTTGCAGACGAACTGGAAATTACAGAAAGGGGTCAAATCAAAGTTAATCCACGAACCCTTGAAACGAGTATGCCTGGAGTCTTCGCAGGTGGTGATGTAAATAATCCATCCACAGTTGTTGAGGCAGTAAGAGACGGACGAATTGCTGCAATCTCCATTGATAGATATTTTGGATATGATGGAATTCTTCCATTCCCAGAAAGAGTTGAAGTTGAAACACATTATAATGAAGAAGATTATCTAAAAGAAATCCCGAGAAAGAAACCAGAACTTGAAAATATTGAAAAGAGAATAAAACTTTTATCCTTAGAGGTAAATAAGGGTCTTTTCAAAGAAGAAGCTATTGAAGAGGCAAAGAGATGTTTGCACTGTGATAGGGGTAAAAAGGTAGTTAAAAAAGAAATCTATCTGACGGAGGTGAAATAATGGTTAAATTAACTATAGATGGAATTCCCGTTGAGGTTCCTGAAGGAACCACTATTCTTCAGGCAGCAGAAAAGGCAGGTATAGGTATCCCTCATCTCTGCTATCATCCAGATTTAAAACCGAGCGGCTCATGTGGTGTGTGTGTTGTGGAAATAGAGGGTATGAAAGTTCCAAGAAGAGCATGTTCTACTCCTGTATCAGAAGGTATGGTTGTGAAAACTGACTCAACGAAGTTAAGGGCAATCAGGAGGACAATTGTTGAACTTCTGCTTTCAAACCATAATGTTGAGTGTCCATCTTGCCCACAACAAGGTAAGTGTGAATTAGAAACAATTGCAAATTTTCTTGGTGTAGACACAAGAAAGTTTCCGAGTATTTTAATACCAAAGGAAAAGGATACCACATCCCCTTCAATAGTAAGAGATATAAATAAGTGTATTCTCTGTCAGAGATGTGTAACTGTCTGTAAGGAGATACAGTCTGTATCAGCAATAAGTATGATAAACAGAGGAATAGACTCCTATGTAGGAACATTTCTTGACATGGGGCTTGGAAATTCTGTCTGTGTATACTGTGGTCAGTGTGTTGCCTTCTGCCCTACAGGAGCATTAAGTGAAAGATCCGAAATAAACGAGGTCTGGAATGCAATTCTTGACCCAGATAAACATGTAGTAGTACAGGAAGCACCATCAATAAGAGTATCGCTGGGAGAAGAGTTTGGGATGGAACCAGGAACAGTTACAACAAAAAAGATGTACGCAGCATTAAAAAAACTTGGTTTTGATGCTGTTTTTGATACAAACTTTGGTGCAGACCTTACAATAATAGAGGAAGCTCACGAATTTATTGATAGAATTAACAATGGAGGAAAACTTCCACTTATAACTTCCTGTTCTCCAGGATGGATAAAATTTATGGAGACATTCTTCCCGGACATAAGCGAACATGTATCCACATGTAAGTCACCACAGCAGATGTTTGGCGCATTGGTTAAGACTTACTATGCAAAAGAAAAGGGTATAGATCCAGCAAAAATTGTATCTGTATCCATTATGCCATGTACTGCAAAGAAGTTCGAGGCAAGGAGACCTGAGATGAGATCCTCTGGTTATCAAGATGTTGATTATGTTTTAACCACAAGAGAACTTGCAAAGATGCTTAAATCAAAAGGTATAGATTTGAAAACTATTCCAGAGGAAGAACCAAGCGGAGAACTTGGTATGTATTCTGGTGCAGGTACCATATTTGGTGCAACTGGTGGAGTTATGGAAGCTGCCTTAAGAACTGCATACTATTTGATAACAGGAAAAAACATGGAAAATCCTGATATAAAGGCAGTTAGAGGCATGGATGGCATAAAGGAAGCAGAAGTTGACATCAATGGTAACAAAGTGAAGGTTGCTGTTGCTCACGGTCTGGAAAACGCAAGAAGGTTACTCGAAAAAGTCAGAAAACAGATAGAAACATTTGGAAAGAGTGAATACACATTTATAGAGATAATGGCATGTCCAGGAGGATGTGTTGGTGGCGGAGGACAACCTTATGGATCAACATTTGCAAGAAGGGCGAGAAGAGGAGAAGGGTTATATAAAGAGGATAAGAACCTCCCTGTTAGATTTTCCCATGAAAATCCTGCCATAAAGATGGTTTATAAGAAATTCCTTGGTGAACCTGGTTCCCATCTTGCCCATAAACTTCTCCACACCCACTATGTTGTAAGAGATAGGTTTACAGGTGAACTTATGGAAGAAAAATTATCAAGTCACTAAGGAGGTAAAAAATGAGAAATAAAAAAATAATGTTTATAACATACACAGCTGTATTCCTTGCACTTGCCGCATTCTTTCCTGCACTCAAATTACCTCAATTTATAACTGGACCCGCTGTTAATTTCTTTCTAATACTTGCCACATACACACTTGGAATACTTGCTGGTGTTGTTATAGGATGTTTGACACCATGGATTGCGTTTCTCTCAGGTCTTATGCCTGTACCCTTCCTTCCCCCCCTTATAATGGTAGGAAATGGCTTGTATACTTTAAGTTTTGGTTTATTCAAAAAGTATGGATGGTCAGGGAAAGTTGGTGGTATAATAGTAGGCTCGGTTCTAAAGTATCTGTTTCTTTCATATGGAGTAAGACACTTTGTAAAAGCACCTCCAAAACTTGTACTCATGCTTTCAACACCACAGCTTTTTACAGCACTTACAGGTGGAGTCCTTGCTTTGATTGTAATAGCAATCTTACCAAAAAATATCTTCCCTGAGGATATGCTAAAGAGTAAGTAATTAATTAAGAACTACCTTATTAAGGGGGTCAAAAGACCCCCCTTATTTTTTTACATAATTTTTACATAAAGGTTAAATTATAATAAAATATGGGTGAGGTAATCCTTTTTGGAAAAAAGGAGGAGAAATGAAAAGAATAAGAGTCCTTATAGCAAAACCAGGTCTTGATGGTCATGATAGAGGCGCAAAGGTCATATCCAGAGCTTTGATGGATGCAGGATACGAAGTTATATACACCGGTATAAGAAGAACACCGGAAGAAATAGTAAATATGGCTATAGAGGAAGATGTGAATGCACTTGGCCTCTCCTGTCTATCTGGAGCTCATCTTGAGCTATTTACAAGAGTTGCAGAACTATTGAAGAAAAAAGGAAGAGAGGACATTCTTTTGTTTGGAGGGGGAACAATACCGAAGGAAGATATACCGAAGCTATTAAAAGTTGGGTTTAAAAAAATATTTCCTCCTGATTCAAGTGTTAAAGAAACAGTGGACTTTTTAAATGAGAAATTTAAAATTCAAAGAGTTGGTTGAGGGTATAAAAAGGGGGAATAAATTTATACTTGGGAAGGCTGTGACCCTTATAGAGAATGAGACAGAAGAAGGGTGGGAACTTCTAAAATACCTGTATGAGTCAAGAAATAAGATATTTGTGCTCGGGATTACAGGACCCCTGGGTGTGGGCAAAAGCACATTTATAAACAGAGTTATAAAAAGTTTAAGTGAAGAGTTCGGAAAAACTGCTCTCTTTCTATGTGATCCTACAAGCCCAATATCTGGAGGTGCTTTCCTTGGTGACAGACTGAGGATAAAAAATGCTGGAGAAAACATTTTTATTCGTTCCATGGCAACAAGAGGTTTTCTTGGAGGAATATCGCCAACCCTCCCATTTATCCTGGATCTCATATCATCTTCTCCGTTTAGATTCATAATAGTTGAAACAGCTGGTGTTGGTCAGGGAGAAATCGGAATAAGCAATTTTTCCCATTTGACAATAGTTATGTTATCTCCAGGACTTGGTGATGAAATTCAATTACTGAAGGGTGGATTAATGGAAATTTCAGATGTAATTGTGATAACGAAAGGGGATTACAAGGAAGCTGAGAGCTTTTTTAGAGGTGTAAAATCTGGAGTTTCTCTCTATTTCAAGAAAAAAATTCCTGTACATCTTGTAAGTTCGTTTGATGGTAAAGGTATCACTGAGGTAGTTAAGAGTGTGATTGATAGAAAGAGAGAGATAGAAAATGGTAATGAATATGAGAAATTGGAGAGAAGACGAAGATTGGAAACGTTCAAGTATCTTGTAAGGGAAAGAATAATAAAGAATTTTGTAGAGGGATTTGAAAAAAACAGGGAACTTGAAGATATTAAAGGGGGCAGAGTAAACATATATAGAAGAATTGAAGAGATATTAAAAAATTGGATGTAATAAGAGAGTTTGACCCCTGGAAAAGTCCTTTATGTACATGTCCCAAAAAGTATTCTTTAAATCCGTATACAGGATGTTCATTTTCCTGTATATACTGCTATATAACAGGTTTCATAAAAGATGCTTTTAGAGTAAGAGTAAAGAAAAACATATTAAAGCGTGTTAAAAGAGATGTAAAGAAGATGAATAAAAGCCTCTTTGTCTCTATGAGTAATTCCTCTGATCCTTATCCTTACATTGAAAGAAATCTTTATATAACCAGAGAAATTTTAAAACTCTTCAGAGACGAAGGAGTAAGAGTACTTATCGTTACAAAAAGTGACCTTGTTAAAAGGGATATAGATATATTAAAAGACATGAACGTGGCTGTTTCCATAACAATTACAACTTTTAAAGAGGTATATAAAAAAATTGAACCTTTTGCTCCACCTCCCGAGAGAAGGCTTGAGGCAATTAAAACTCTTTATGAAAATGGAATTCCCGTAATCTTAAGACTTGATCCAATAATTCCTTTTGTTAATGATGATAAGAATAGTATAGAGGAAATAATAGAAAAAACGAGTCCCTATATAAAACAGGTTATAACATCAACATTTAAACCGAGATGGGACTCTTTAAAAAGGTTCGAAGAGAACCTTCCAGGTATCCACAAAAAAATTAAACCCATTTACACAGAAAAAATTCATGGATCTCTTTACCTTCCAAGAGAAATAAGATTTAGATTAATTAGCATGGTAAAGGAACTCTCGAAAACCTATAATCTGGATTTCTCCTCTTGTAGAGAAGGTTTTCCTGAACTTAACACAAAATCCTGCGACGGAAGTGATTTTATAGATAGGATATAATTCTAATATGAGAAGAAAGAAGAGATTCAAAATAAGAAGAAAGAAGAAAGCCCTGTTTCAATTTAACATATTTCATGTTTATATCCTTATACTATTTATATATATTCTATCCCTGTTCTTCTTACCCCTTGGTAGAAATACCCCTGAACCAACCTATATCCTAAAAAACAGAATATCCTCTCTCTGTGTGGTAGAAGATAGAATCTATATAGCTTCTGGAAAAATGATTATCTCAGCAGATGGAACTCTTAAGAGAGAGTTTCCTTTCTATATTTTAAAAATGGAGAAACTCAATGATAAGATTATCATCATAACAGATAGAGTTTATCTTCTTGATAGTTCATTAAATATACTTGGGGAATTCTCTAAGGAAAAAATGTTTCCTGAAGAAATATACACATTCAAAACTAATTTTGGAATTAAATGGAGAAGCACGAAAAATATAGATATAGCATTTTCCAAGTACAGTATTGAAACACTCAGCGAGGTAGAGTATTTAGATTTAAAAAACACAAAAACCAACGTTTTTGCTTCTATGTTTTCTAATGGAGAAAGAATAATACTTTTTGAGAATAGCGGTAATGTGGCTGTGGTTAATTTTGATGGAGAAATCATATGGAATAAAAACATCAGAATAAACGAAAGTATAGTTTTCCATCCAATGGGTTTATTTGATGAAGAGAGAAAACTAATGATTCTTTACTGGAGGGAAAGCGTGGGTGGAAAGACCCTTCTATATTTATTGAATTATGATGGAGATATTATAGTAAAAGAGGAAATAAGGGATGGGATAAATGGGGCATTTTTATATCAGGGAAATCTTTATATATTAACAAAAGACTCTGTGCTTGTGAGAGATCACAAATCAAAGGAAAGAGTAATACCTTTCTATACCCCTATATATGGAAAATCTATGAATGAAAACGCTGTTATTGTGTGGAAAATGGATGTAGATATATATAAGCATTTGTTAATAGAAATTAACAATAAAAAAAGGGTTTTTATGGAGGGCATAGATGGACTGAGAATAACAGAGAAAGGTGTATATATATTTAAAGACTCATATATATACGTTTTTTACTTAAAATGAGAAACGAAAAGGAGTTGATAAGAAAAATACTGAAAGGAGAAAAGGAACTCTTCTCCCTGTTTATAAGGGAATATGAAAATCAAATCTATTCTCTCTGTGTTTCCATTGTCAAAAACAGAGAAGAAGCCATTGATCTTGTCCAGGATACATTTTACCTTGCTTTTAAAAACCTATCTTCCTTTAAAGGAAATTCCAAATTCTCAACATGGTTGTACAGGATAGCCTATAACTTATCCATTTCAAGGGTTAGAAGAAAGAACAACTTTCTATCTCTTGATGGAGTTTACGAAGATGGGAAGGAGCTGGATATTGAAGATGAAACCTCAGATATATGGTTCTCCATTGATGAAGAAGAGATAAAGATGATGATAGAGGAAGGAATGAAAAAATTAAAGCCCTGGGAAAGAGCCATAATAGAGCTAAGGGATATAAAGAATCTTAATTATGATGAGATAGCAGAGGTACTCGGGATACCTATGGGTACTGTAAAATCGAGGTTGAATAGAGCAAGAAATCATCTAAGGAAGATCATTGAAAGGGAATTTGGAACAAAAGGAAATAAAATAAATCATATTGATAGAGATGAAGATAAAAAAGAACTTTAAAGAAAGAATTTATGAATATATAAATAATGAACTTGGTAAAGAGGAAAGGCTGGAATTTGAGAGACTGATTAAGGAGAATCCAGAACTTAGAAGATATTACTATGCCACAAAGAAATTCTATACTTCTTTAAGATATAGAAAAGAGGAAAAAATTCCATATTCTGTTGAGTATCGAGTTCTTTCAAAAATAATGGGAGAAAGGAAGAAAAGACTCTCTCTTTCTTTTGGCTTTGCTCTAACAATAATTATAATAGCTCTTATGTTTCTTCCGTTTCCAGCAAATAACATCAAAGAAAAGGTTTCAGTTCCTGTAAGCTATAAGAATCACAAGTTTATTCCCTCCAGTTATGTCTCATTAAAGCATGTAAAAGAGATAGGAATTACAGTTTATGTAAAGGATGAGAGAATTGAGGAAAAAAGTGGAAAACTAAGCATCCCGAAAAACGAGTTTACTCCTTTATATGAAACCTTAAAAGACAAAGGAGAAGTAGAAATAAATTATATTAAAGGAAGTGATGAGGAACAGGATATAATAACTGTGAGCATTGATTATAAAAATTATCCTTCTCTATCTGGAAACAGAATGTTTGGATTCTACCTTCCGTATATAATTATGGGACTCCTCCTTATTTCTCCTATCTTCTTTTTCGTCAAAAGGAGAGCATGAAGAGAATCCTGATTTTGGCATTATTTGTTATATTATTCGAAATATTAACCCTCTCCTGTGTTTTTTCCATGGAGAAATCTTATAGGATACATGATATAGTTAAATTCATAGAAATTTTTGAGAAGGCTCAGGAAAAAATTGGTATAGAGATAATAAACTTTAGCTTTGAAAGGAAGAATGGAAGAATCTCAGGTTTTATAGACTTTATAATTCCAGAAGATAAAGAAGGAGAATTCAGCACATATCTTAAAGATAATGGAATAAATATATCTCCCCTGGGAAGCGGAAGGGTAAAAATATATGTATTTGAATCGTATTTCACACCCGTTCCAAGAGATTTTTACTCAGCCTTTAGATACTCCTTAATAACAATGCTCACAAACAAAAATTTCTATCTATTAATTATTCTATCCATAGTTTTTTATACTCTTATACTACCAAATCTATTAAAGA
>QMOO01000048.1 GCA_003648245.1 Caldisericota bacterium | reverse complement strand
TATCTGCTTTTGGGCAAGAAGGGGTCTTGCAAGAGCAGTTCCCAGAAGATATCTTCCTTCATAAATAGCATTCCCCATAAGAGCTGGGAATATAAATTCAACAACGAATCTCTTTCTTAAATCTTCAACATAAACCTTACCTGCTCCAGTTTTTAATGCCTTCTCCTTTATAGCATCGAAATCCTCATTCTGCCCAACATTTCCCACAAATGCTATAACCTCATAACCTTTACGGGAAAGCCAGTGAAGTATAATAGATGTATCAAGTCCCCCACTGTATGCAAGAACTACCTTTTTGTTCATGATAACTCCTTTAAAACACTGGATATTACCTCAACTCCTTTATCAATCTCTCCTTTATTAATTATTAAAGGAGGAAGTAATCTTATTGTATCTTCCCCTGATGTTCCAACAATAACTCCTCTATCCAAAATTTTCTCTGCAATCTCTCTCGGTTTAAATTCATCAATGTATATTCCAACCATCAAGCCCATTCCCCCGATACCTTTAACAAATGGTATTCCCTTGAGTTTCTCGGTAAGCTTCATTTTAAGATACTCACCCTTAATATTTACCTCTGACAGGAACCCCTTCCTTGATATAAATTCGAGGACTGAGAGAGAGATTTTTGCAATAAGAGGATTTCCTCCAAAAGTGCATCCATGGGAACCATAATCCATAACCTCCGCCACCTTTTCTGTTGTAAGCACAGCGCCCATGGGAAGTCCACCTCCAAGAGCTTTTGCCATTGTTACAATGTCTGGTTTTATATCAAAGTGCATGAAACTCAAGAACTTTCCTGTTCTTCCCATGCCTGTTTGAACTTCATCAATGACAAGCAAAACATCTTTCTCCTTAGTGAATTCTCTCACGAATGAAATGTAGTCTCTGTCAACAACTCTCATTCCTCCCTCACCCTGAATAGTCTCCAGAAAAACACCAGCAGTTTCTGGTGTAAAAGCATCTAAAAATGCGTTTCTATCGTTTAGTGGAACAAATTTTACACCATTTAAGAGCGGTTTAAACCCCCTATGATATTTTTCTCTCCCTGTAATTGAAAGAGAGCCCATGGTTCTCCCATGAAAGCTATTCTTTAAGGCAATAATTTCAAACTTTCCCTTAGATGAGCCGTACCTTCTAACCATTTTTATGGCAAGCTCATTGGCTTCTGTCCCGCTATTTGTGAAAAATATCTTCGGTAAGCCAGAAACTTCTGAAAGTTTCTTTAATAGGTGAGCAAGTTCCTCTGTATAGAATAGATTTGATACGTGAAGAAGTTTTCCTATCCCCTCTCTCAGAGCTGAGATAACTATCTCGTGATTATAACCAAGGGCGTTAACTCCAATACCTGAAAGGAAATCTATATATTCTCTTCCTTTATCGTCAAAAAGTTTTACCCCTTTTCCCTCCTTTAATATTAGATTAAACCTTTTATAAACATTTAAATGATACTTCTCTGTAACTTCTTTTACATCCATATCTCACCTCTTACGTGGTGTATCTTGAATTTATTACAACATACTCCTCTGTTAAATCAGAGGTTAGAAACTCCACTTCTTTATTCCCGTCCTTTAGGTCTATAATGATTTCCACTGTATCTTTTTTCAATTTTTCCTTTGCTCTTTTTCTATCAAATTCAACAACTCTACCGTTTTTAATAATGATTACTTCTCCAACAGACACATCTATATCCTCTCTTACTTTATCACTTAACGTTCCAATGGCTGCAATAATTCTTCCAAAATTTGGATCTTCACCATATATGGCTGTTTTTACAAGGTTTGAGTTTGCAACTCTTCTTGCTACATCCTTCCCAAAGGATTCACTCTCTGCATTTTTTACAATAATCCTTATAACCTTTGTAGCACCCTCTCCATCTTTAACTATCTGAAAGCTAAGGTCTTTACAAATCTCAAGGAGGGCATCTCTAAACATGTAAAAACTCTTACCTCTATCTATCCTGGGGCTTCCAGATCTTCCGTTTGCCATTATAAAAACAGAATCATTGGTACTCATACATCCATCAACACTTATCCGATTAAAAGTTCTATTTACACAAAACTTTAGCATCCTTCTTAAAACATCAAGTTCAATTCTTGCATCTGTCACTATAAATGCAAGCATCGTAGCCATATTGGGTTCTATCATACCTGAACCCTTTGCCATGCCAAGGATTCTTATCTCATTCCCCTTATATCTAAAATAGGTTGAGGCTTCCTTCTTCACTTTATCAGTTGTCATTATGGCTTCCTCAAAATCAGAAGTTCCATTTTTAGTTAGGGAGCTGACTGCAAGCTTGATTCCTTTCTCTATTTTTTTCATTGGAAGAGGTACTCCTATAACACCAGTGGATGCAACAAGAACATCTTCCTTGTTTAATTTGAGAAGTTTAGCTGTAATTTCTGTCATTCTCATGGCATCCTTTATGCCTTTTTCTCCATTTAGCGTGTTTGCATTGGCGCTATTAACAATGATTGCGCGTGATGTTCCAGATTTAAGATGCTCTTTTGAAACAGGGATGTGTGCACCTTTAAACTTATTCTTTGTAAAAACGGCAAAGCTTGAAGCTTCACTCAAGCTATAAATTAAACCTACATCTTTTCTTTTCCTTTTAAGACCAGCATGAACACCTGAAAATAAAAATCCTTTAACTTTCTTCATTGCTTTCTCTCCTTATAATTGTTCCTTTTATATCAAAGCCCATTTCGTTCCCAAAAGTACCTATAATAACCTCCTTAACCCCATTCCTTGCAGCATAAATTCCACCTTTTACCTTTGGAATCATACCGTTAGCAATTACCTCCTCATCTATAAGTTTCTTAGCCTCTGAAGTTGTTATGCTCTTTACAATTGATCCATCCTTCCCTAAAATTCCCATCACATCAGTAATAAAAACGAGTCTTTGGGAGTGGGTAGATACAGAAATATGTGCGGCAAAGGTATCTGCATTTATATTTAAAGTTTCTCCATGGGTACCATAACTTACAGGTGATATAATTGGTACAAAACCATTTTTTAATAGAAGATTAATCAATTTTACATTTATACTAACAATATCTCCAACATAGCCAAACTCAGGGTTCTTCCTCACTGCAATGACCATTCCTCCATCTTTTCCTGATATTCCAACAGCTGGGATTTCCTTTGAAAGAAAATTAGATACAATCCTCTTATTTACCTTGCCAGAGAGTATCATTTCTATCAACTGGATATCCTCTCTATCAGTAGCCCTTAAACCCTCTATAAATCTTGATTTTATCCCCCTTAGCTCGAACTCTTTTGTTATTTCTTTTCCTCCACCGTGAACAATAATAGCCTCCTTTCCTTTATCAAGTTCATCTTTTGTTCTCTTAACCAAGATAGGAAGGTTTTCTCCTTCAATAAATTTTCCTGTAATCTTTACTACTATCCTCACAGAGATATACCTCTTTCAGTTAGACCTTCATCTTCTCTGAAACCGGTCATTATATTCATATTTTGAATTGCCTGACCTGCTGCACCCTTAACAAGGTTATCTATAGTAGAAACTATAATTCCTAAATCTTCCTCCTCCAAAAAACCTATATCACATCTATTGGAATAAACCACATCTTTAATCTGGGGAAAGGAACCTGAAGGATAAAGTTTTACAAACTTTTCTTTCCCATAAAACTCTGTTAAAATTTTCTCCATTACCCCTATCTTTTTCAATTTAAAATAGATTGTTGAAAGAATTCCTCTTCTTATTGGCAAGAGGGATGCAGTAAAATAGACTTTCCTTTTAAGGATGTACTCCATTTCTCCAACATGTCTGTGGCTTCTACCAAGAGAGTAGACCTTAAAATTCTCATAAACATTAACAAAATGGGTGGTTTCCTTTGGTTTTCTTCCAGCACCTGTCACACCTGATTTAGAATCAACTAATATTGTGTCCTCCTTTACCACTCCGTTTTTTATAAGAGGGTAGAGAGGTAAAATAACAGAGGTTGGATAGCAACCGGGATTTCCAACGATACTTGCATTTCTTATCTCTTCCCTGAAAATTTCTGGTAGTCCATAAACTGTTTCTTTTAAGTATCCTGGAGATTGGTGTTTAACTTTGTACCATTCCTCAAATACTCTTTTGTCTCTAAACCTTGAATCACCAGATAAATCAACGAACTTGATCCCCTTCTTATACAGGTGGTTTGCAAACGGTGCCGACTTTGTATGTGGAAGGGCTAAGAAGCAGAAATCCACCTTTCTTTCTTTTCCTTCCTCGTGAGAAATAAACTTAATGTTAAGTGGGAGATTTGGGAAAACACTGGATACGACATTGCCGTTAAACTCGTTTGAAGTCACAAAAGCTATTTCAACATTTTTATGAGATGTGAGTATCCTTATAAGCTCCTGGCCAACAAAACCGCTTCCACCAAAGATTCCTATTTTCATTTCTCACCCCTTAGTTTTTTAAGAACCTTTAAAACTTTATTAACCTTGCTCTTCTCTGAAATTGCAAGAATAGTATCATCACCTGCTATTGTTCCAAGAACTCCTTTAATATCGTATTCGTCAATGAGTCTTGCAATTCCTGTAGCACTTCCAGGGGTTGTCTTTATAAGAATAAGGTTATCTGTATGTTTAATATCTTTTACAAAATTATTAAAGGATACCTTTAGCTTTGTTAAAAGTTTTTCTGAATCCTCATCTGGTATTTTATAAAAACATCTTCCAGCCTTCTTTACCTTAACAGCTCCAAGCTCTTTTAAATCCCTTGCAACGGTAGCCTGAGTGACTTTAAATCCGCGCCTCTTTAGAAGAGTAACCAGTTCTTCCTGGTTTCTTATCTCTTTCTTCTTTAGAAACCTTTCAATAAGTTTCAGCCGTTTTTCTTTAGTATAATTATTCATATTATATGAATAATTATACAAATTTTAGGATTTGTCAAGCCCCTTTTCCGAAATTAGTATTCCTGAAATAATAAGAATTCCTCCTATTATGTCAAGAACAGAGGGTGTTTCTCTAAAGAAAAGAATTCCCAGAAGTGTAGCTCCTATGGGTTCACCAAGAATTGTTATCGCTATAAATGTAGGGGAGAAGAATTTTAGTGACCAGTTGAATATAGAGTGACCTATTACCTGAGGGATAAGGGCAAGGAGAAAAAAGAGAGTATATTCTTTTAAAGGAAATCCAAAAAGGGGAACTTTTAAGGAAAACGAGAAGAGAAGTAGAAACAAAAAACTTATAGTGTAAACAGGAAAGATAAGATCAAGAAGTTTATATCTTTTTCTCAAAACAGAGGAAGATATAAGATAGAGGGAGGCAAAAACCGCTCCGAGCAATGCAAGTATATTACCAAAGGCTTTCCCTGACGAGAACCTTCCGCTGTAGGACATAAGGAAGGAACCAAGAATGGATATAATTATTGCAATTATCGTTTTTTTATCCGTTCTTTTTTTGAAAAGAATGTATGAAAAGATAGCAACAAATAGCGGATTTGTGGTTACAAGCACTGTTGAATTCATTATGGATGTATATTTTAGCGATGTAATCCAGCTAAAGAAGTGAAGCGAAAGAAAGAAACCAGCAAGTACAAATAACTTTATATCCTCTTTTTGGTATTTTTTCTCTGAGTATAGTAAAAAAATGGGAAGAATAAGAATAGAGCTTATTCCAAGCCTGAATGTGGCTATAGTTAAGGGAGGGGCAGAGGAGAATCTTATAAATATTGCCGCAAAGGAAACAGACACAACTGCTATAAATATAAGTACGAAATGTATCCAGCTCTTTTTCATTAAATAATTATACATAATTTTGTTGACTAACTAATTTTTACTGGTAAAATAAGTGAAAAACGGAGGTAGGAGAATGACAAAGGAAGAAATCCTCAAAAGGGTTGATGAAGAAGGAATCAAATTTATAAGATTGCAATTTGTAGATATAATGGGAATACCAAAAAATGTCGAGATACCTGTCTCTGTAATTGAAAACGCACTTGATAATGGAGTTCTATTTGACGGTTCATCTATTGAGGGGTTTGTAAGAATTGAAGAATCTGATATGCTCCTTGTTCCAGATACAAATACTTTCTCTGTACTTCCATGGACAACAGCTGGAAGTCCTGTGGCAAGAATAATATGTGATGTTAAGAAAGCAGATGGAACCCCTTTTCTTGGTGATCCAAGATACATTTTAAAGAAAGAAATGGAGAAAGTTAGAAAAGAATTTGGCTATGTAATGAATGCGGGTCCTGAAGCAGAATTTTTCCTCTTTAAGAGAGATGAAGAGGGAAACCCAACAACAATTACGCACGACAGCGGAAGTTACTTTGATTTACTTCCAAGGGATCTTGGAGAGAAAGTGAGAGAGGAAATTGTAACAACCCTTCAGAGCATGGGGTTTGAGGTTGAAGCAGCGCACCATGAAGTGGCAGAGGGACAGCATGAGATAGATTTTAGATACTCCGATGCTCTAAGAACAGCAGATAATGTGGTAACTTTCAAACTTGTAACAAAAACAATTGCCCTCAAATACAACCTTCATGCAACATTTATGCCTAAACCTGTCAGGGGAATAAATGGCTCAGGTATGCATACTCATCTTTCCCTGTTTAATGAAAAAGGGGAGAATATCTTCTATGATAAAAATGGAAAATTTGAACTTTCAGATGAAGCTTTGTACTTTATCGGGGGAATCCTAAAACATGCAAGGGGGATATCCTTTATTGCAAATCCACTTGTCAATTCCTACAAGAGACTTGTGCCTGGATATGAAGCACCTGTGTATATATCCTGGGCCCTAAGAAACAGATCTGCCCTAATAAGAGTTCCTGCAGCAAGAGGAAAAGCAACAAGGGTAGAGTTTCGCTCTCCTGATCCATCCGCAAATCCATATCTTGCTTTTGCCTTAATGCTTGCTGCTGGAGTTGATGGAATAAGGAATAGAATTGACCCCAAAGAACCAACAAATATAGATATCTATGAGTTAGCAGATGAAGATAGAAAAAGAATGGGAATAAAAACTCTTCCCGGGAATTTAATGGAAGCAATGGAAGAATTTCTAAAGGATTCTATACTTGTAGAAACCATTGGAGAACACATTATAGAAAAGCTCGTGGATGCAAAGAAGAAAGAGTGGGATGACTTTAGAATCCACGTAACAGACTGGGAACTAAAAAGATATCTCTGTATATATTAGAGAAGCAACCCAGAGCTAAAACCCCTGTTATGTTTGCTTCCATATACGAGTCTATCTCCAGTTTAACGAAGCTATCTATTGATCTATCTTTAATTCTTCTTGTTAAGATTTATAACCACAGGGGGAATTTTGTTTGTTACGCCCCAGGATAAAGCGCCTGTGGGACAAGCTTCTATGCACTTACCGCATCTAATACAGTTGAGATTGGTTAAATCCTCGTAAACCTTTATATCGAAGGGACATGCTTTTCTACATAAATCACAATCTATGCACTTATCCTTATCCATCTTTATCTGGAAGTATGAAACCTTGTTAAAGAATCCTATAAATGCACCGAGAGGACAGAAATAATGACAGAAGGGTCTTTCTTCAAAGATAGACCAGATGGTCAGGAGTATCAGAATTATTAATTTTGAATAAAACAGTGTACCTGCAAGGGCTCTTAAGGCAGGTTTTATAATTAGCTGGGGAATTCCCGCAGTTAATGTCCCTGCTGGACAAATTTTACAGAATAGTGTTTCATGGGAGATAATGGATCCAATAACAACAAGACCTATCAAAACATACTTTGAATAAACTAGATATGGGATTTTTGGTTTTATCTTTTTTGTCTTTATCCTAAAGAGTAAATCCTGATAAAAACCAAAGGGGCACATATAACCACATGTATACCTTCCAAAGAAAATAAAGATAAGAGAAATGATTCCTATTGTATAAAAAGGTATCATACCCACAATAAGGAGATGCTGAATTGTTCCAACAGGACATGCTCCTGTTGCAAGGGGACAGGAGTAGCAGTAAAGCACCGGCATAGGCACTCTCTTTAAATACATTGAAAGAAATGGAAGATTGTAAAACACAGCAAAGAGTGTCTGTATAAGTATTTTTCCTTTTAAGGTGAAAATCGTGAAGCGCTTCTTCAATCTATTCCAATGCATGAGAAACAGATAAGAACAGCATTCTTTAAGACCTCAAACCACTCCTTGTTCATTAACCCAATGATTATAAAAATGATAAAACCAAAAATTAAAACAATTCTAAAATCAAATCTCCTCTTCATTTTGTAAGTTTTTTAATTATCATATAATAACTCTTTTCTTTAAGATTCATTCTTACCTCCTAAAAGG
>QMOO01000047.1 GCA_003648245.1 Caldisericota bacterium | reverse complement strand
GTGTGTTTTCTGGAGAAGGGGGAAGAAATGGAGTTAGTATTCTCTCTAAAGATGAACCTGATTTCGAAAGTGCTGGTTTTCTTGACGGAGAAGAAGATAATGAGAAAAGGCTTATAAGTGCTAAATTCAGAGATTTAACCATCGTTAGTGTTTATGTTCCACTTGGAGGAAGTGTGGGAAGTGAGAGATTTAAATATAAAATGAGATTTTTTAATAGACTCAGAATGTACTTTAATAGATTTCACAAACCGGATGAAAAGATCATTCTTTGTGGAGATTTTAATGTTGTATTAACTGACATGGATGTTTATGATGAGATGGATCTAATTGGTGAAATTGGACTTTTGCCAGAGGAAAGGGAGAAATTAAAGGAATTTCTTAGCTGGGGCTTTTATGACACATTCAGGTATAAAAATCCAGACAAGAAGGAGTTTAGTTTCTGGGATTATAGAAGGAATGCCTTTAAAAAGAATAAAGGCATGAGAATTGATTACATCTTTGTTACAGAGCCGCTTATAAAGGTTTTAATTGATTCATATATAGATGTTGAACCAAGGGAGCTTGAAAAACCTTCAGATCATACTCCCGTCGTCTCTATTTTTAAAGATTGATATGTTATAATTAAAATGAAAAAATTAGCAAGAGGATAGGTGTCTTTTCTCTGGGGGAAAGATTTCCGGTCCTTAATTTCCAGGAGGATAGGATGAGAAGAAAGAGCATAATTTTATTAGTTATGATTTTGCTCCTCTTCCCTTCAATTGCTTTGGCGGAGAGTAGCGGGGTTTTAAATGAAGAGCCACCGAATACTCAAGTGGAATTCATTCTTCTAACCAGGAACGAACCTAAAAATATATCCGAGGCTGTAATTTCTTCATCTGGAAATAGAGTTGTATATGTAGTTGAAGAATCCACAGGTGCATCAGTTTTTGTTGTCAACTCTGATGGTTCGGGCGAAAGTCTTTTATTCGAAAGTGGAAAGTTAACTGATCCTAAAAACCCAAACATACATTTTAGACTCCAGTCCACATGCACCCCTGCAATAAGCGGAGATGGAAATACAGTTGCTTTCTCTGTAGAAGAATTACCAGGAGAGTGGATGGGAAGGTACTTACTTATATATAACTTCAGTGGAACAGATTGGCAGGGACCAGAAATTGTTGATTTTAAAGACCTTTCCAAAAAAGATTATGATTATGATGTGTATATTATTGGAACCCCCTCTATATCTTATGATGGAAGCGTAATAGTTACCGCTATAAGTTTCAAGTACTTTGATATCTGGGATAGTTGCATTGCAAAAACAGATAAAAGTGGTTCTGGACCCTTCTCTATACTTCACTTCGATTCTTTTAAATATACCCTTGGAGGAGACCCCGTAGTAAGTGGAAATGGAGAGAAGGTTATATTCTGTGGAAGGGAAGAAGATGATTATAACAGTCCGTATGTTCTCTACCTCATGAACTCAGATGGTTCTGGTTTAAAAAATATAAGTCCCGCTGGCACAATTCTTGGTAAATATGGAGGCGGTGATTATCATATTTCAACTACCGGGAAGACTGTAGGGTTAAGATGTGAAGATATAAATGATTCTGATGAAGTCCAGTACAAAATAATCAATACATTAGATAGTTCTGTGATTGCCACTGTGAAAAATTACGAGGGTAATTCAGTTTATTCCAGAATTTTTGGAAGACCCCAGATGATAGAGGATGGAAATAAAGTTGTTTATATAAGTTCAAATTCATATTTAGAAATTAACAAAGTATATATTAAAGACTTAACCAATGATGAGGATTTGACACTCTTAAATGATAAAACTGAGAATCTGCCATGGGAATATACATATGTTAAGGTAGCTGGCAGCACATTTGCTTCAAGTATTGGCACAACAAGATATATGGATAGCAAAGGAACAAAGTTTTTGATAAAAAAGGGCATGGATAGATGGAATAGTGTAAATTTATACATAGTAAAGATTAAAGGAAAGAAAAAGCCCCCAATTTCTACAGGTTTTCAGCTTCAGTGGACAGATATAGATGAAAAATATGACATAGACTTAAAGGATTGCTTTATTAAATTTGATGAAAACTCTATAAGCTTTAAAATAACCACCTATAGAGAATGGAAAAGCTACAAGACAGATTTTCATATCGCCATTTATTTTAACCTTGATAAGGATTCTGGAACTGGTGCTTTAATAGAGGGCTGGAATGGCGAAGATATGCTTGTTGCTTTAGGAAATGATGGAGGGATTTTTTCTCATAATATATATGAATGGAAGAACCAGAGCTGGCAAAAAATAGGGGAGTTTGAAATTTATGAAATAGAAGATAATTCTAAAGAAGCTACAATAACATTGCAGAGAAAATACTTCGGTGAGGATTTTGAGTACTGGGTTGGAATATATGATCAAATTAACGATAAATTTGATTACTATCCAAACGACGATCAGTATTATTATGAATATTTTAAGTTTGAAAAGAAAGAACAACTCCCCTCTTATTTTGATTGGAGAGACTATGGAGGAGTTACACCTGTAAAGGATCAGCTTGATAGCAATCTATGCTGGGTATTCTCTTCTATTGGAGCTTTAGAATCAGAGATTCTTATAAATGAGGGAGTAGAGTATGATTTTTCAGAACAGGATGTGGTTTTAAATGTTGATCCTTCAAGAGAATCTCATTTCGATGAAGAGGACGATCCCTATGTTTCACCAGGTTCTATTACAGAAGCATCTGAAGTTTTTATAAGAAAGGGAGTAACCCTTGAAAGTTGTAATCCTTTTAATCCATCTAAACTTAAATGTGGAAGTAGCTGTTCGGTTGGTTCTTGTGAACCTATTTTTAGAGTTAACGGAGTAAACATAATAATGAATGCTGATAATATAGAAGCCATAAAGAAGGCTATTTACAATTATGGACCATTGGTGACCTGTTTTTATAATGATGATGATAAATACTATAATGATCCAACATATGGTACTATTTATGATTACTATCTATGTGACGAAGATACCAACCATTGCATAATTATAGTAGGATGGGACGATGATGTACCTCACCCGGATCCCGGTCATTCTGGTAAAGGAGCATGGATATGCAGAAATAGCTGGGGAGAGAACTGGGGAAACGACGGTTATTTCTATATTGCATACAATTCTGGTGGAATAGGACGGCTATACTACTTTAACTATGAAAAATGCAATAGAAACAAGAAACTTCTTTACTGGGATGAAGCAGGCTGGGTTTATGATAGGGGATATCCAAATGTAGAGAGTGAAACGGCTTGGATGGCAAGCGTTTATACTGCGGAGGAAGAAAGCTTCCTTGAGGCAGTAAGTTTCTGGAGCACAAGTGATTATGCAACATATGATATATATGTTTATGATGATTTCTTTGGAAGCACTCTTTTGAGCCGTAAAGAATTTTCATGCTCCTATACAGGTTATTATACTGTTCCTTTAAAAGATCCTATACCACTTAAAAAGGGTCAAAAATTTACATTAGTTGCTAAGGTTACAACCCCAGGTTACTATTATCCAATAGCATATGAGGAAAAAGATGTTTTAGATGATGGAACTGTTAGAGCTAATCCACCTATCCAGGAAAACGCTACATTCATGAAATTAAACGAAAATGACAAATGGAATGATACCTCAAAATCTGGATTTAACATATGTTTTAGGGCAGTTCTTTCTCCTGGATCCCCCTCATCACAGATAGAGGTGCTTTATCCAAATGGTGGAGAGTCTTTTAACTCTGAGGACACTGTAAATATAAAATGGAACTCCTCAAATCTTACAAAAGGTAAGATAAGAATATATCTCTTTGATGGAGAAAAGTGGAGTTTGATAGCTTCAAACTTATCTATCAATGATAATTCTTATACCTGGACTGTTCCTGATGTTTCCTCTCAAGAGTGTAAAATCAGGATAGAAAATTATAACCCAAAAAATAATTCATGGATTCTTAGAGACGAGTCTGATGGATATTTTTCAATTCTGTCTCCCCTTTATGGAAATATATCTGTTAAAGCAACTCTTGATGGAAAAGAATGGAAAGGAAGTATAAATTATACAATTTCTGGACCAGAGAACCTTTATGGGGACTCAGTTCCTAAAGATTTTTACAGAGTTTCCACTGGAAAATATACTATCTCTTACATTTCTGGTGGTCCAGAAAATTCCAGTCTTTCTTCAATAACTCCTCAAAAAACCCAAATTTTGAATAAAAAGGATACCATAACATTTACTTTAAATTTCAAAAGTAAAGAGGAATTCAATCCCCCCTCTCCTCCCAAGAACTTATCTCTTAAAATTGTGAAAAGTGGAATTCTTTTAAAATGGGATCATTCTAAACTTGGCTCAAATCTTATTGGTGGATACAACATATATAGAAGCCTAATATCTCAAGGAGACTTTACCAAGATTGCTTCAGTTAAGGCAACAGAAAATACCTACTTAGATGAGGATGTGGAAATAGGAAGGACATACTACTATATAGTGAAAGCCTTTGATATAAAAGAGAATGAGAGTGAAGCATCAGATGAAGTAAGAATAAGTATCTCAGGGGAATATATTTCGCCATTTAATTTAAAAGCATATCCTGGAGATAAAAAAGTATATCTTGAATGGACTCCTCCTAAATTCCAAAAAGATTTAAAGGGGTATTACATTTATAGATCAAAGGTGTCTGGAGAGTATTCAGAGGATCCAATCAATCAATCCCCTGTTTTAACCAATCATTATATAGATAATGATTTGGAAAATGGAGTTTTATATTTCTATGTATGTAAAGCAGTGTATAAAGATGGAACCATCTCTTCAGCACTGCAAGAAGTCTCAGTGACCCCCAAAGAGCTTTTTATTACAGTTGATATAACTGATGGTGAAATTGTGAATAATGAGAAATTTACCTTCAGCGGCTCTGTGGATCCCGATTCAATTGTTTTAATAAACGGGAAGGAGATAAAAGTAGAAGAAAATGGGAAGTTTACAGCTACTGTAAACCTTTCTCCAGGAGATAACATAATAACAATAACTGTGAAGAATAAAGCAGGGGATGTTGTAAAGTTAAAGAAAAAGGTTGTATTAAGAACCCAAAGTGAAGAGATAGAAATTAAACTCCAGATAGGTAACACCACCATGCTGGTAAACAATATACCTGTTCAAATTGATGTTCCTCCAACAATAGTTGAAGGAAGAACCTTACTTCCAATAAGATGGGTAGCAGAACCTCTTGGTGCAACTGTAGGATGGGATGGAACAGAGAAGAAAGTTACAGTATCCCTTGGTGATGTGTTTATAGAATTATGGATTGGTAGAAGTACAGCAAGAGTAAACGGAGTCGAAAAGATGATTGACCCAAACAATCCAAAAGTTAAACCAATAATAATAAAAGGTAGGACAATGCTTCCTGTAAGATTTGTTGCAGAGAATCTTGGGTGTGAAGTCAAATGGGATGGAGCAACAAAGATAGTGACAATAATTTATAGAAAAAGTCCCTAATTTAAAATTTATTTTTTAGGAGGATGGCATGAATGAAGAGGAAAAAATTTTAGGGACAATACCCGGTGTTTATTTAAAAGGAGGGTTTTTCAAAAACAAGAACTGCACTCTTGTTGTTACAAACAAGAGGATAATAATGGCAGAGGTAACGAAGAGTTTATTAAAGGAAGAAAAGAGGAAAAAAAGAGAGGAGTTGAAAAAAGAGGGTAAGGGAAGAATAAAGCAGTTTCTTTCTTCATTGTCTATATACACGTACTTCCATAAAAGATATTTAAATATGAATCCAGATGTTATTGTGAAAGAAAGTCCCGGGAATTTCTTTTTAACTTTAGATGATATTAAAAGGATAAAATTAAAAAGAGGCAAGGTAACATATGATGATGAAGGTGATGAATTTCAGGAACCCCATCTTCTTATAATTGTGTCTTCCTCTAAAAAAGAGTTTAAATTCAACTTTTCAGCTGATTTTAACAGTACAAAAAGACTACTCTCACAGTTTTATGGAAGAACACTTTGATTTTTAACATTTTAAGAGGAGCCAATGAATGAGTAAAACAAAGGAAAAAATCGGATATGTTTTTGTGGCAATTCTTCTTATTTTAGCAATTTCTCTTTGCTTCTGGATAAGTATTTATTTGGGGTTGTTTGTTTTACTTTTTTCCATAGGTGTTATCTGGTGGATATATGGAGTTAAAAAGAAAAGAGTCGATGAAGCCATGAATAAGGTTGCTCACCGCTTAGGCTTAAAATTTTATAGGGATCCCTTTAAATATGGAATTATTAAAGGAGAATACAGGGGGTACAATGTAGAAATAGGAGTCTATACTGATTTTAATGCCTTTGGTGGTGCAGGAGTTATTCTTACTTCTCTATCAGGTAAGGGAGCTTTTTCGGCATTAGATATTCATAACTTTACTGGTATAAAGATAAAATTTGATTCTGAGTTTAAAGAGAGTAAAGTAATATCAGATAATTTTCCATTAATTCTAATGGAAGGAAACGAAATAAAATTGATTTTTCCCTATGTTTCATCTGATCCCAGAGAAATAGAAACAAATCTTCTTTACCTTGTTAATTTAGTGGAAAAGAATCATTTTTAAAAATCTAAAATCATACTATAATTAAGCATAGGGAGGAGAAAATTTTTCTCCTTAAGATATCTTTTATTAAGGAGGAAATTTTAAAATGAAAAGAAGTTATAAAGTTATAAGCTTATTGGTAATCTTGTTAATGCTATCCTTCTTCCCTACCTTAAGGTTTAAATTTATTTATGGAGGTGACTTTCAGCTTCTCTGGACAGATAAAGATGAAGGGTATGAAGTTGATTTAAAGGATTTCTATATAAAGTATGACGACGAGAATGTAACTTTCAAATTCACAACTTACAGAGAGTGGCAGGATCCAGAAGAGGATTTTCATGTGGAGATTCTCTTTAATATTGATAAGGACAGATCAACAGGAAGTCCAGAAATCTTTGGCGGACTTGGAGAGGATTTAATGATAGTATTGGGAGAAACTGCCAATGGCTTTGAGCATACAATCTACACATGGGAAAAGGATGGTTTTGTTGTTAATAGTTTTCTAAAGGATTATCATATTAAATGTAATTCAAGCTTTGCCACCTTAACCATTCCGAGGAGTTATTTTAAAGATGATTTTGAATACTGGATTTGTATTGTCAACAACTTCAATGGAGAACTTGATTACTATCCAGATGACGAGGATAATCCTTATGCCTATTTTAAGTTTGGTGAAACAAGAAAAAAGACACCTACAGCTTCAGGAGAGATTATCCTCAAACTAAAGATAGATAGTAAAATAATGTATGTTAATGATACTCCCCTTGAGATGGATGTTTCACCTATAATAATAGAGGGAAGAACACTACTTCCAATTAGATACATAGCTGAACCCCTTGGTGCAGAGGTAGGATGGGATGGAACAGAAAAGAAGGTTACAGTATCTCTTGATGATATATTCATAGAACTGTGGATAGGAAAGAATACTGCAAGGGTTAATGGAGTGGAGAAACCAATAGATCCTAATAATCCAAAGGTCAAACCAATAATAGTTCCCCCAGGTAGAACAATGCTTCCAGTTAGATTTGTTGCAGAGAACCTTGGATGTAAGGTTGACTGGGAGCAAGAGACAAGGACAGTGATAATTACCTATAAAAAGAGACTCCCGAGGGTTGTAAAAAGTATTGGAAGAGAGGGAGGAGTTATAGAAACCGATACAACACAGATTATAATTCCTGAAGGTGCCTTTTCAGAAGAGGTAGAGATAGAACTCTATGAGGAAGCACCAAAAGAAGAAGATATTGTATCAAAAGTTTACAGGGTTAAAGGATTTCCAACTTCTTACTCAAAGCCAATAACTATAAAAGTGAAGATAAATGGAAATTATAAGGAAAAGGTATTTCTTAAAGTTGAGTATGAAGGTTTTATATATGATTATGGTGGAATAGGCATAATTAAAGATTTTTTAAAGGGAGGAGTCTCTTCTGGATACCTTATTGCAACACTTCCACCAATTGAAGGAGAGAGTGGCAGTAAGGGATTAAAAGCATCACCTAAAGGTGTTGGATTTATTAGGATAGCGAACTTTGATTTTAAATACAGTTGTAGCACTCTCGTTTCTCCTTCTATGAAGATTGTCTCTTATAAGACTGAAGATAATCATTTTGAGTTATCATATCCAAATAATATTGATGTAAAAAAGATTAAAAAGATAGGAAATTTCCTTGAAGAGGCATACAAGAAGTTTTTAGATCTTGGATTCAGTTATAAAGAAAGAGGATCATGGCCCATGAATGTTTATCTACTCAATTTAGGAAAGGAAGCTTATGGATATTATTCAAACAGTATATTTGGTAATAACTATGGATACATAGAGTT